>JAHEEB010001090.1 GCA_024640925.1 Bacteroidota bacterium
AACTTCCATAGCTTCGAGTCCAAATTTCTGATAGATTTCTTCACCTACTTTGGTATTGCGATTGTGAAAAGCAGGCAGACAATGCAGAAATTTAACATTTGGATTGCCAGTTTTTTTCAAAATGTCCATATTTACCTGGTATGGCAACAATAACTTAATTCTTTCACCCCAAACCGATTCCGGTTCACCCATGGAAACCCAAACATCAGTATATAGAAAATCAACTCCTTCAACTGCTTTTTCTACATTATCGGTAATAGTAATTGTTGCTCCTGTTTGCTGAGCAATATCTTTACATGCCGATACAAGCTTCTCGTCGGGCTGGCAAGCTTTTGGCGCGGCTGCTCTGAAATCGATACCCATCTTTGAAGAACCAACCATCAACGAATTGCCCATATTGTTGCGCGCATCGCCAAGGTAGCAGAATTTTATTTTATTCAGTGGTTTATTACTATGTTCGCGCATGGTAAGCATATCAGCAAGTATTTGAGTAGGATGAAATTCGTCGGTGAGGCCATTCCATACAGGCACACTGGCGTATTTTGCAAGCTCTTCAACTATTTTCTGTCCAAATCCTCTGTATTCTATTCCATCAAACATTCGACCAAGTACCCTGGCTGTATCTTTCATCGACTCTTTACTTCCTATTTGCGAACCAGAAGGCCCAAGGTAGGTTACGTTTGCTCCCTGATCATAAGCTGCTATCTCAAAAGAACAACGAGTGCGTGTTGAACTCTTTTCGAATATCAAAGCAATATTTTTACCTTTTAATTTTTGTTCTTCTGTGCCACTATACTTGGCCTTTTTTAATATTGCTGATAAATCCAGAAGATATTCAATCTCTTCGGGTGTATAATCTAACAATTTTAAAAAATGACGGTTTTTAAGATTTACAGACATATGTATATGTATAAATTGTTTAATTACTCAACAAATGTACAATTTATTCATATTTACAATCATGATCAAAATCACATATTGTATAAATATTAATGTAAAATGTATTTTTATACTATACAACAAACCCATAAAATTGATTAACTTATAAATGAAATAACGCATTCGGTCAAATAGACTTGTAATGTATAGGTTTCAATATGTATAGAATGGTTATCTTGTGCTTCGAAATGAAAAAAATGAATCGTTTATTAATCATATTTCTAATTGTTTTTTTTAGTGTTTCTTGTCATAAGAAAGAACATGTCGGTAAATATGAACATGGAAGAATAGAATATAAAATAACTTATCTGAATGAAAATTCAGGAAGTTTTGATCATTCTATGTTACCCAAGAAGATGGTTCTGGAATTCGATGAAAAAATGTGTACCAATACTATTGATGGTTTTATGGGTTTTTTCAGACTTGGGAACCTGACATATTTTAATAAAAAAAAGAGTACTACTTATCTTAAAGTCCTTGATAAGAGCTATGTTTTTTATGGAAAAAGACATGAATTGATGTGTTGTTTCGATCTGTTTGATGGTATGAAAATAATAGAAGATACCATACACAAGACAATTGCCGGGTTAAATTCACAACATGCAGTGGCTACAGTTCCATCAACAGGCGATGTGTTCGATATTTATTATACTTATGACATTTCTTTGGATAAACCGAATATGACAAATCCTTATGTTGATATTGACGGAGTCCTTACTGAATTTGTCCTTTATATGGGCCCATATAAAATGAAATTCGTAGCCCAGAAATTTCTACCGGAAAGAATGCCTAAAAGCGATCTTGATTTTCCGGAAGACGCTGTAAAAGTATCGCGCGAAGAGATGGTGTATGCACTTGAAAGACTTATGAAATAAGACATCTTTTTCCTTATTTCTCAATTTATAACAATCAACTGTTTCCCCTTTCTATTATTGAAAATTGTTAAATAATAATTTGTCAATTCTCCTGTTTAAAGAATGAGGCATATTAACTTTGGACACTTATTTAGCATTTCAGATCAATGGCACAAAAAGGTAAAAAAGGTGAAGGGCCTAAACAAAAGAATAAAAGAAAATTATTTTGGCACGACGAACGTTTTAAAATTACTTTCGGCCTTCTCATCATGGGATTTGCCGTTCTTGTTTTATTATCTCAGATATCATACTTGTTTTCGTGGAAAAG
>JAHEEB010001091.1 GCA_024640925.1 Bacteroidota bacterium
TGCCTTAATTCTTTAGTTGCTAACGCAACTAAAGAATTAAGGCAGAGAGAAGGGTGGTATACTTTTGATGATTATTAGTGGTATACTTTTAATGATTATTAACACCAAACACGTTACTGTCTGGACATTGACTGAAAACCTGTTTTTCACTTCTCTTCCATGAAAGAGGATCAAGAATATCCAAACCTTTTTTAGCACTAAACATACCTAATCCATAATTATTATCCCAGCAGGCGGAGGCTGAATATACAATAAAAATTTTATCGCCAGGGCCTTCAAGAAACTGTGGGCCTTCCATTATTTCCCTAAAACAATTCGGTTAGGAGAAGCAAAAAAGATTCTTGAAAGAGGGGAGTATACAGTTTCGGAAGTTGCTTATCAGGTAGGTTTTAGTGATCCGGCATATTTTAGCAGAAGCTTTAAGAAAATGTTCAATATTGCACCTTCTTCTTTATTTCATGAACACTAAAACAAGATAAAATTCAAGGAATGCACATGTCTTATATGTTTAGGGGAAAACATATTACATGAAGGTAAATTCATAAAAGGAGATTAAAAATATCTAAAAAAACTACTTATTCAGATCTCTATCCCTTTCTGAAATAACTTAACAGTTTCATACCAGATTTTTGTTTTTAAAACTTACTATTTTATTCTTTCTAAAAGTTTGGCTTACTCCTGTTTTTTAACATATTCTTTTACAATTATTCTTGTTGTTTTCTTGTGCTTCTTTTTTTTATTTTTTCAATAATTGGATTATATCCTGATCGTAATTTTGCTTCCTTATGTATATTAAATAGCTTCCAGATTTTAAATTACTTAAATCTAAAACACAATTATTCTTTTCATTCGGGCATAAATGTATTAAGACCTTGCCAGAAAGGTCTTGTACGATAATTTGTTGAATATTTTCTCCTTTGATTGTTATAAAATCTTTCGCAGGGTTAGGATATAATTTAGTTAAAGGGGATGATGAGGTTAATAAAAGAGTTTCTTCACTTGTCCATTTGGCAAAAAGGATTGTGTCTGATACAATTGTATCGTTAGTAAAACCCCATTCATTAATGCACTCAGCCTCTTTGTACCATCCGGCAAAGATAAAACCAGATAAAGTTGGGGCAGTCGGTTCGGTGATAGTTGTGTTATAGTTGGCAGAAACATCGGAAATTAAACTGCCTCCTTGCGTATTAAAGCTTACAATATAGCTATTAGTAATCCATTTTGCATAAAGTACTGTATCAGAAATAATTTTATCCACTTCAAAATCCCAGACATATAAACATTCCGGGTTATTATACCAGTCTTTAAAAATGTATCCAATGCGTGTTGGGGATTCTGGCACTGAAATAATAGTGCCATAATTAACATATATACTTGAAATTGAGCTTCCTCCTTGGGTATTAAAACTTACAGAATAATAATTCAAAGTCCATTTGGCGTAAAGTGTTATATTGGATGTCACCACATCTGAAGCAAAATCCCATTTGTTTGTACACTCGGCTTCTTTATACCAGTCAGCAAAGGTATATCCAGCCCGTGTTGGTTTTGTTGGTTCCATTATAGTTGATCCTGCTGTTGTATTTACTGCAGAAACAATACTTCCTCCTTGTGAATCAAAAATCACAAAAATAGCTTCCGAAATATTTGTAAAATCTTTCCAGTATTCGGTTGATTGATAAGTCGCCATGGCCCCAACAGGTACAATTAGGGAGCAGGTTGTTTTGTTAATTCCATTGAATGTATATTGATCTATAGTGGGAGGGGTGGAATTATTAACCGATATTTTTTGAACACCGGAACAGTCAATAAATGTACTTTTAAAAGTACTTAAGGAATTAGGGATGAAAATACTTGTAAAACCGGAACAACTACGAAAAGCATTCGCTGCAACAGAAGTAACAGAGTTGGGAATAATTAAATCGCCTTTAAAACCCGAACAATTTCCGAAAGCATAATATGCAATGGAAGTAACCGAGTTTGGAATACTTAATGTGCCAGTAAATTTGCAATTATAAAAGGCACTGTTTGGTATAGTAGCGATAGAGGAAGACAATGTTAAAGAGCCTGTTAATCCAGAGCAATTTTGAAATGCATATTCACCAATAGAAGTAACAGAAGAG
>JAHEEB010000344.1:0-1100 GCA_024640925.1 Bacteroidota bacterium
GCAATATTCCCTGAAGAAAATACCTGAATAATCTCTTACCGAACGGAGTTCTTTCTTTTTTCATTTTGTTGTTTTATTTTATTTGATTTATTTCATTTCGTATTTTTTGAGGCAGGCTCTTTAAAACCAACTCATAGGAGTGATCAATCCATTCGTGGATAAGGCGGTCAGAAATACTGCCATCTATAACAACAGTGTTCCAATGGACTTTGTTCATGTGGTATCCGGGTATAACGCACGAATGCAATTCCCTAAGTTCAATAGCTTTCTCCGGATCGCATTTCAGATTTACCCATAGTTCTCCTTCCAGACTGGTAAATGCAAACATTTTATCGCCTATTTTAAAAACAAGGGTTTCTTCGCCAAATGGAAGACATTCTATAGCTCCTGGCTTTGAGAGACAATATTCCCTCAACTCTTCTATATTCATCGCTATTCGTTTAGTAATGGGATAAATGCTTCCTGTATATGATTTATGGTTTTATTTACAATGGAAATAATATCGAACCGTACCTCAGCTTCAAAATCGAGTTGCTGCATATAGGCATCGGCTGCTTCTATTAAAAAACGCTGTTTGGCCAGAGTAACAGACTCTTCCGGCACTCCGTAATAATCGGTACTCCTGGTTTTCACTTCAACAATAACAACAAGATTGTCTTTTTGAGCAATTATATCGATCTCTTTCTTTCCAAATCTCCAGTTTGTTTCAAGTATTTTATACTCTTTTTTCAGGAGGTATTCCAAAGCTATATTCTCACCAACCTGGCCCAGTATGTTATGTTTCGCCATGCATTAACTCATTTTTATTTCAATCGATTCGGCTAAAACCTGTAATGATGTCTCTGCACCAAGAATTATCGGGTAATTATCAACAATGTGTCCGGCCGGGAAATTATATACAACCGGAAAATTAAATCCTTCAACCGCTTCAGCTACTATTTTCTGGGGAGTTTTACCAAAGGGCCTTTTGTTATCGGTCATTTCAGATAAGCCACCAACAATTAATCCGCCGATTTTCCCAAACTTGCCCGATAGTTTTAAGCTTTGCATCATTCGATCGATATGATAGTATTGCTCTCCGACATCTTCAATAAACAATA
>JAHEEB010000344.1:1165-5655 GCA_024640925.1 Bacteroidota bacterium
TCCAGATCATAGCTGGTACCATTCAAGGCATAGAGGATTGATAAATTTCCACCCACGATTCTGGCTTTTTCAGTCCCGGGTCTGCATAAAGGATCTGCCATAAGGTTATATTCCAGCGTACCTTCGAACAATGCTTTTGCCATTAAAGTAACTGCCGGTGAATCTGCTTCATATTTTTTAAAGTTAATCGGCATAATACAATGCAACGACTGTATACCCATGTTGCAAAGCATAGTATGAAAGGCTGTAATATCGGAAAAACCGGTTATCCATTTTGGTTTACTCAGGAATTTGTTCCAGTTAATTTTATCGATAATACGTATTGCTCCATATCCGCCCCTGGCGCAAATAACAGCTTTAATATTGCTGTCATCAAGGGCATCCTGGAAATCGGATAAGCGCTGTTCATCTGTACCGGCAAACTGAAAATATTCCGACATCAGGTTTTTACCATGAGCCACTTTAAGACCCCACGATTCGATCATTCGGGTAGACTTTTCAATGTAATCGGCTTCAACCACTCCCGATGGGGCTATCATGGCAACTGTATCGCCTGTTTTCAAAAGGTCTGGTTTGATAAATGTTTTCATACAATTCTTTTATTTCGTAGGATAAACTGAAATCAATATCTTTGCCACTTAATAAAACTGTTGTTTTAAACAAAAGTATAACCGTTTCACAAGTTATACATCAAGATTTCGAAAAAAAATGAAAGATTACAAACGCTATCTGATTACATCTGCACTTCCTTATGCAAATGGGCCGGTACACTTGGGCCACCTTGCCGGGGTTTATGTTCCTGCCGACATTTATGTAAGATATTTGCGCCAACGGGGCCGCGATGTTTTATTTATATGTGGCTCCGATGAGCATGGCGTTCCAATTACCATCAAAGCACGTAAGGAAGGAATTACTCCACAGGATGTAGTTGATCGGTATCATACACTTAATAAAAAAGCCTTTGCCGATTTTGGCATAACCTTCGATATTTACTCACGCACATCAAATAAAGTACATCACCAAACTGCTTCGGAATTTTTTGAAACACTTTATGACAAAGGAGAGTTTATTGAGAAAACTTCGAAACAATATTACGATACGGAAGCCAAGCAATTCCTGGCCGACCGGTATATCACAGGTACCTGTCCAAAATGCCACAAAGAAGGGGCCTATGGCGATCAATGCGAAGCTTGCGGTACATCGTTAAATGCTACCGACCTGATAAATCCGAAATCGGCCCTTTCCGGCAGTGTACCCGAATTACGTGATACCTTACACTGGTTTCTTCCTCTCGATAAATATGAACCATGGCTCAAACAATGGATATTGGAAGAGAACAAACACTGGAAGAGCAACGTTTACGGACAATGCAAATCGTGGATAGATGCCGGACTTCAGCCACGTGCTGTAAGCCGCGACCTTGACTGGGGAATACCCATTCCAAAAAGAATTAAAGGTTCCGATGGTAAAGTGTTGTATGTTTGGTTCGATGCTCCCATTGGCTACATCTCGGCTACGAAAGAACTTACCCCCGATTGGGAAAAATACTGGAAGAGTGATGATACACGCCTGATCCATTTCATTGGTAAGGATAACATTGTATTCCATTGCATCATATTCCCTGCCATGTTAAAGGCTGAAGGCAGTTATATATTGCCCGAAAATATACCTGCAAATGAATTTCTGAATCTCGAAGGAGATAAAATATCAACCTCACGCAACTGGGCAGTCTGGTTGCACGAATATCTTGAAGATTTCCCTGGGAAACAGGATGTTTTGAGATATGTACTCTGTGCCAATGCGCCGGAAGCCAAAGACAACGACTTTACATGGAAAGATTTTCAGGCACGCAACAACAACGAACTGGTTGCCATATTAGGCAATTTTGTGAACAGGGCCCTTGTTTTAACTCAGAAAAACTGTAATGGTAAAGTGCCTGCACCGGGTGCCTTAAATGATTTCGACAAACAAACCATTGCCGAAATGCCAAAAATAAAGGATCAGATTGAGTCGAGTCTTGAAAACTTCCGACTGCGCGAAGCATTGAAATTTGCTATGGACTTTGCACGCCTTGGGAACAAGTACCTGGCAGACACCGAGCCCTGGAAGCTTATTAAAACTGTTCCAGAACGGGTAAATACCATTTTAAACATATCGCTCCAGATTACAGCGAACTTGTCGGCCATTATTGAATCATTCCTGCCCGACACAGCCGCAAAAATCCGTAAAATGCTGAACATCGATGCCATTACATGGGAAAATGCTTACAAAACTGACAACCTGAAAGCCGGTCACCAGCTAGGTGAACCAGCTTTGCTTTTCGATAAAATTGAAGACAGCCAGATTGAATTTCAGGTAGAAAAACTACAAAAAACAAAAACAGCTAACCAGGCATTATGTGCACCTGTTGAACCGCAAAAGCCGAATATCAGCTTCGACGACTTTTCGAAAATGGATATCCGGGTCGGGACTATACTGGCAGCTGAAAAGGTTGCAAAAACCCAGAAGTTAGTAAAGCTTACTATCGATACAGGTATCGATAAACGTACTGTTGTTTCAGGCATTGCAGAATATTATGAGCCTGAAAAAATAATCGGACAGCAGGTCTGCATTTTAGTGAATCTCGAACCCCGCAAAATAAAAGGCATTGATTCGCAGGGTATGATATTAATGGCCGAAGATGCTAATGGGAAGCTTTGCTTTGCAGCTCCGATAGATAAAACAGGAAATGGTTCCGGTGTGAAATAATGATAAATCCGAATTCAGGAGTCTGAATTTTTAAGCTACAAGCCAGATTTTTAAATCAACAAAATAGGTTGACTTATGAAAACCATCCACATTCTTTCTTTTGGTGTTATTTTTTTCCTTGCCTCCTGTTCCTCATGCCAGGTAAAGGAAAAAGCCAACAAAGCCGGCGATGCAGCAGGCCAGGTTTTGGGCGAGTTTGCTTCGGGTTTAACCAGTGGCGTTGAAGAAGCCATTGAAGTAAGCATTAATCCCAGTGAGGAATTGAAAAACAAAGGTATACAATTCGGCAAGATGACTGTTACTTCCGACAGTGTGGGAACAGATAATCTGCTTACTACCTATGTTATCTTCAATCAGGACTTCAAAAGCACGCTCACCGCAAAGGCCTTCGATAACAAAGGTCTTGAAATGGGTCGTGTAAAGCTTAATGTAACAGGAAAAAAAGATGAAGCCCGGTTCATCGAATTTCACTTCGATAAGCGTACTAACATTGATAATAACAGCAAACTCACGATCGAGTAATCTTTAAAACACTAAGAGTTAGGCTGAACACAATGATGTAGGAAAACCTTTCATCCATATTTATGGCTGCCTCGTCAGAACAGGAACTTGATCTGGACTTTCCCTTATTTGTTGTATTTCCAAAGCTTGAAGTCATCCTGAGTGTAGTATTGTCATCCTGAGTGCAGCAGCATTGTCATCCTGAGTGCAGCGAAGGATCTCTCCTAGGGTGAAGATAGATGCTTCGTGCCTCAGCATGACAAAGAAAATGAAGCATAGAACCTTGTCATCCTGATTGCAGCAGCATTGTCATCCTGAGTGTAGCGAAGGATCTCACTCAGGGCAAAGATAGATGCTTTGTACCTCTGCATGACAAAGAAAATGAAGCATAGAACCAGTGATATACTTACGATCTTTTCGGGCAATGAAGTCCTTTAATAGAAAAAACGCCTGAAACAGGCGTTTTTTGAAGTGAAATGAAATAATTTGATAAGTTAAAGTGCTGCCTCGTCAGGGCTCGAACCTGAACTCTTCTGATCCAGAATCAGACGTGTTGCCAATTACACCACGAGGCAAATTGAGGGCACAAAAATACAAAAATTCAGAAATTCACGAAACGAATATGAAAATTTAAATCATTTTCTTCATTTACCTACTCGTTTTCTTTGCCCGAAATCTTTGCCCAGGTATCCTTTAATGTCACTGTACGATTGAATATAAGTCTATCTGGCTTGCTATCATTATCGGCATAAAAATATCCCAATCTCTCAAATTGGAAATGCCTCATCGCTGCATTTTTTACGAATGGTTCAACATACCCGGTAATTGATTTAAGTGAATCAGGGTTGAGATTGCTTAAGAAGGTTTCTCCTTCGGAACATTCATTCGGATCTTCTTTTTTAAAAAGGCGGTCATATAAACGCACCTCTGCTGGCAATGCATGATTAGCCGATACCCAATGAAGTGTTGCCTTAACTTTACGGCCATCGGGTGAATTGCCCCCCTGCGAAGCAGGATCGTAAGTACAGATAAGTTCTGTTATTTCTCCATTATTATCTTTTATTACCTCTTTACAGGTAATAAAATAAGCATACCTGAGACGTACTTCAACACCAGGGCTTAACCTGAAGAATTTTTTCGGAGGATTTTCCATAAAATCGTCCTTTTCGATATAAAGTACCCTTGAGAATGGTACTTTGCGGCTCCCCGCCGATTCGTCTTCCGGATTATTAATCGCATCA
>JAHEEB010001092.1 GCA_024640925.1 Bacteroidota bacterium
CTAGAGCCCACCATCACAACAAATTCTCCGGGTTCGGCTTTAAAATTCATATGATCATCGTAAAAAGCAAGATCCTAAGGCGCAATTTTAAAAGCAACTTCAACAGAATTTCCGCTTTCGATAAAAACTTTATTAAATCCTTTAAGCTCTTTAACAGGTCGGGTAACACTACCAAAAAGATCGCGGATATAAAGCTGTGCTACCTCATAACCATCGAAATTACCAGTATTTGCTATTGTAACTCTTACTAAAAGAGTATCGCTTGGTCCAATCTCTTTTTTATCGAGTTTAAGCGATGAGTATTCAAAAATTGTATAGCTTAATCCATAACCAAACGGGTAAAGGGCTTCCTCCGGAGCATCATCATATTTATCGCTTTGGCGAACATTAGGAGATGGGGTGCGGCCAAACATTTTATGATTATAATAAACAGGGATTTGCCCAGTAAAATAAGGAAAAGAAATTGGCAGTTTCCCCGATGGATTATATTTCCCGGAAATAACGTTTGCTACAGCAGTTCCAGCCATTATTCCAGGAAACCATGCTTCGATAATGGCATCCATATTCTCCGATTCCCAATTAAGAGCTAAAGGGCGGCCATTCACCAAGACAAGGATTATAGGTTTCCCGGTTTTTTTCAGCTCTTTCAGCAGATCTCTCTGAACACCAGGTAAACTGACATCTGAGCTTGATTGAGTTTTGTTTATTTCAGGACTCTTTTCACCCATAACGGCAATAATAATATCAGAATTACCAGCAATCTGAAGAGCCCCGGCAAATCCAGATTTATCCTGATCATCAATTCCACAACCCTTAGAATACACTATTTGCGAATCTTTAAATTCGTTTATAAAACCTTGTAAAATGGTAATGGCATCTTTTGGATCTCCTTGTGCTCTCCACGATCCAAGAATATCACTATTATTATCAGCTAATGGCCCAATGATGGCTATCCTCTTCGATGGAGAATTAAGTGGTAACAATCCATCTTTGTTCTTAAGTAAAACGATAGAAGATTCAGCCATTTTACGCGCCAATTCAATATGATCCGAAGTTAAAAGTGAATTTTTCTCTCTTTCTTTATCACAATATCTGTATGGATCTTCAAACAAACCAAGTTTAAACTTTAGCTTTAGGATTCTTCTCACAGCATCGTCTATCTGGTTTTCTGAAATCTTTCCTTCGTCAAGTAAAGCTTTTAATTGATTTACATAGATATTTCCCTGCAGGTCCATATCAATGGAAGCTTGCATAGCAAGTTTACATGCCTCTTTTGCATCTCGTGCCCTGCCCTGAGGAACAAGTTCTCCTATTGAATTCCAGTCAGAAATTACCACTCCCTTATAGTTCCAGTCTTTACGAAGAATTTTGCCTAACATTTCGCTCGAAGAAGAAGGTATTCCATTCAGATCGTTTAAAGCTACCATAATTGAAGAAACTCCCACATCAGAACATGCTTTAAATGGGGGCAGATATGTTTCTTGTAATGTCCTATCCGATACTTCACAGGTATTGTAATCCCTCCCGCCTTCTGAGGCACCATAAGCCACAAAATGTTTGGCACAGGCAGCAATAGTATTACTTGCAGAAAGATCATTACCCTGGAAACCTTTAATTTGCGATGATGCCATAGCTTTAGTAAGAAAAACATCTTCGCCAAAACCTTCAGCAATTCTACCCCACCGAGGATCCCTCGTAATATCAACCATTGGAGCAAAGGTCCAGTTTTGTCCTGCTGCACTGGCTTCAATTGCCGATACTCTGGCTGCAATATGAACTGCAGAGGTATCCCAACTCGATGCCTGTGCTAATGGAATTGGAAATATAGTTTTATAACCATGAACAACATCATATCCAAATATCAAAGGTATACCTAATCTGGATTGCTCAACGGCAACTTTCTGCACCTGGCAGGTTAATTCGGCACCTGTAACATTTAACATAGAACCAACACGACCTGTCTTTACTTCTTCAATATAAGACTGATCGGTATTGAGTGGCTGATTTTCAGCTCCCCATGTACTCAACTGTGCCATCTGACCTATTTTTTCTTCAATAGTCATCTTACTCAAAACCGAATCAACTTTTTTGTCAATTACGATTTCGCCCTTAGGTTTTT
>JAHEEB010001093.1 GCA_024640925.1 Bacteroidota bacterium
CGGCTGTTGTTAATATGATAGATTTTCTAAATGAGGTAAATGCGGTTGAACTTGCAGAGAATGAATATCAAACTAATTTAATTGCCCCAATTCGTTTAATCAAATTACTTTTTAATACAATTAATTCCAATGACTCTCCGCACATAATAAATATTACCACCGGTTTGATATATGCTCCAAAAGCAATTTATCCGTTTTATAATTCATCCAAATCAGCTTTACATTCTTTTACTCAAACCTTTCGCATATCCATCAAAAATAAAAAAACTAAGGTAATTGAAGTAATGTTCCCTGCTGTAAATACCCCGTGGCATAAAGGGACACCTCCAAAGATTGCAATATCTGTTGGCGATGCGGTAAGAGAAATGATAAAAGGTCTTGAAAAAGGGAAAATTGAGATAAGAATTAAAGGAGTAAAGATTCTGTATTGGATTTCGAGAATTTCGCCAAGGTTTGCCCTGAAAAAGATTAATCAGATACGATAATAACGATTAGATTTGCAGAGTTTTAAAAATGAAACTGGAAGATTTCGGAGAGTTTGGTATATTGTGCGAGGAAGAATGCAATGAAAAACGGATGGGAAGAAAGGAATGAAAACGGCATCTATATCTCTAAATAAGGAAAATAGGCGCAATAAAACTGCATCTATAAATAGTTTGCAAATGGAGACAATAACCCATCATAAAATATCGGATTTATATAAAACGCTGGATTTTAACTTTGAAAAAGATGTGGATTTTGCTGTTTTTTCAATCCCTGAAATTCATCCTGAAATTCCGTTTAAGTCACCTGTATTACGGGCTGATTATTTTTCTTTTATTTTAACAAAATATGGTTCGGGGGTTTATAGTCTTGACGATAATACATTTCCTTTCAGATCCGAAACCATTTATTTTACGAATCCGGGACATGTAAAATCGTATGAATTATTCGAATCAAAAGAGGCTTATATTATAACATTAACAGAAAAATTTCTGGTAGAAAATGTGCATTCTGAAATTTTCGGGGAATTCCCTTTTCTTTTGGCAGAAATTGTTCCACCTAAAAAACTGTCGCTAAACGATCTTGCAGAATTTGAAGTTCTTTACAAACAAATATTGACAGAATCGGAGAAAGATTCAAAGTACAAAAATCGAGTTCTTGGAAATCTTGTTACGGTATTGTTGCTAAAAATAAAAGAAAAATTTTGGTCGGATTATAACCCGATAGAAGATGGAAATCGGAATTCTCAAATTGTAAAATCATTCAAGCAGCTATTGGAGTCGGAGTACAAGAAAATTCTGGAAAACGAACTAAACGAAAGTAAATTGCAAGTTCAATATTTTGCCGAAAAATTAAGTTTACACCCGAATTACCTGAACTCGGTAATAAAAAGTAAAACAGGCAGAACGGTAAACGATTGGATTTCAAAACGTGCCCTTTCCGTAGCCAAATCTTTTTTAATAAACACCTCTTATTCCTCAAAAGAAATTGCTTACAGATTAGGCTTTAGCGAACCCACTCACTTCAGCAGGTTCTTTAAAAAACACACACGACTTTCTCCTAACACATTCAGGAAATTGCAAAAAATATAAGCCAATCTTTGAAATGGGTCATTTCTTGTTTGATTGTGGTTGTAATGCAATGACTTTTATCGAGTTATTTTGTATCATTAACTTTTAAAAATTAAGATTATGCCTACAATTACAATTGCAATCGATCCAACATCCGAAGAAAAAAAGAAACAATTAGTCGAAACCCTGACTAGTGAAGCTTCTAAAATTACCGGCTATCCACCTGCGTTCTTCTATGTTTATATACAGGAATATCCTGTAGAAAATATTGGTGTGGGTGGAAAAACGGTTAAAGAAATTAAAAATCAGAAATAAACAGGAAAGCATTATGGAATTATCAGGAAAAACAGTCATCGTTACTGGTTCAAATACTGGTTTGGGATTTGAAACAGCTTTAAATTTATGTCAAAAGGGAGCAAAAGTTTATGTTGCATGTCGAAATGAAGAAAAAGGGCTGGATGCCATAAAAAGTATGAAAGCCAAATCGGACTGCGGTGAACTAGTTTATGGCCGTTTAGATTTGGCGAGCCTTAGTTCTGTTAAGGAGTTTGCAGAAAAAGTT
>JAHEEB010001094.1 GCA_024640925.1 Bacteroidota bacterium
TTTTATTAATTCAATCTTTTCCGGATCTGCGGTACCAATGCTGTGTCGGGTATCTGCCAGCAAAATATGTTTGGCAGGAGGATTTAAAGGCAAATCTTCTGTGAAGAATATCTTTCTTTTAGCTTCAATAATCTTAAGTCCGACTGAATCAACAGCAACAGGATCTGTTCCAACAAGGATACCATTATAGTTCCATGTGTATTGTTTATTAAAGTGATGCGGGCCAACTCCATGAAATAAGGGAGTTAACATTACCAGCACATTTAACCTGGTCTTTCCAACTACATTGTTTAGTTTCCAAACTTTCCCCAGATCAGCGCAGGAATCGGGGTGATATTCTGACGGCTTTTCTGCAAACATAATGTAGTTTTTAAGCAGGCTGCCAACGCCAGCCCATGCATGTGTCCTCATCGGGCGGGTATTAATCAGGGCTGTGGCACGTTCAAAAACCGGGTCACGAAGAACATCTCTGTCGTTAATGCTGATATTCGATTCTGGGATACCCACTTTTATCGCTCTTTCTTTTAAAATAGCCTCCAGTTCTTTTGGCGTAGCAAGATTTTGCCATGTATTGGTTTTAATTCCAAGTACATCATCGGGATGCAAAATTTTACTCCAAGCTTTATCTATAGCAGTCTCAGAAGACAGTTGCAGCATGGCATTGTCAAGCATTTTAGAGAGTATGGATTTGGAGACAACCCCAGAACCATTTATTACATTTTTATCTCGTATTAACACTACTTTGGTAAGAATATTCTTACTATCACTATTACCAAAAAGTTTCTGAGGAAAGTGGAAGAACAGTGAAGTTCCGATTGCAGCAAAAGCTGAATTCTTTATCAGTTTCCGGCGTGAAATGGTCTTTTCAGTCATTTTTTTGGATGGTTTAGTTTTTATGAATAATATCTTGTACACCAGATAAAATTTCATTGGCGCTGGCCTCAGATGGTGCTTTAAACACTGCTATAAGATAGTTGGAATTGTATATACTTTTTATCCAGGTAGAATCGTCAGTATTCCTGATTGAAGAAGCTCCTTTCAACAACTCCTTGCTAACCGATAAATAAGCATTTTCGGCTTTAACGGAATCGCTGTATTCGACTATCAAAAGTATGTACTTGCCATCCTCACCACTATACCTGGCAATTACAGCATTGGTGCTGTCGCTGATATCAAATATATTGTCGTTACTAATAAAATAATAGATATTTTGCCAGATATAATGGTGGAAATAACAATATCCATCGGCAACCAGATTTTTCTGAGGAAGTAGCGAAAGAATTAAGGGCAAATCTCCTTTTTTCGATATTTGGCTATCTATTATTACAGCAATTTTTTTAATCGTTTCTTTAATATCCTTATTCTCGTCGTCGCCAATAATTGTTACAAGATACCTGTCTTTCCAAAATATTTGTGCACCGGTAAAATATTGCGAACCTTGCCCAAATTCTTTCTCATCGGCCAAACGGGTATGGGTAAAAACGCCAAATGCATTTTCTGATGATATCATATCGAACAATTCAACACGGATAGTTCCTATTCCTGCTTTTGAGTATAATACACTTGCCACATCATTCATCCCATATGATAAATAAAGTTCGGCACCTCCATCGATGTAGTCGTAGAGGGTTTCGGGTGTATATATCTTTTCAGTACCAGAAATCTCCCATCCGTTTATATCAGGTGGTAGTATTTTTGATAAAGATATATCTTTGGCACTCATAAGGTGGATGTTTAAAGCCAGAGAGAAAAGGATACAGCAAATTTTTCTGTTCATATAGTTCAAAATGACTTGCTTTTCAACAAATTTAGGAAAGGATTATGAGAATAAAAATATAAAACGCAAATTCCGCATTTTCAGAAAGTTTATGAGTTAAAGACATTATTAACTTAGTAATGTCTTTGTGTCAAAAAGTCTTCGTGGCTTTCCATCAACTTTTTGGTCACCTTCTTAGTGAAAAAATCTCGTTTGTGGGTGGGTGTATTTATTGACGATTTTTAATCCGCAACAAGTCGGGCAGTTATGATTTTCTTACAAAAAAACATTTTTAATATGTTAAAGTAAAATTATCTTTGCCCCCATAAAACATAATGTTATTCTTATTTTATGGG
>JAHEEB010000345.1:0-2875 GCA_024640925.1 Bacteroidota bacterium
GATAGCGGCAGTTATTCTTATTCATGGTCACCCAATTACAATATATCGTGCACTGACTGTTACAACCCCTTTGTTAATCCTGCAAAAAATATTACATATGTAGTAGAAATAACCGATGGATGTGTTGATGTAACCGAAAACTTTACTATAAATGTAATTATTAACTACTATTTAGAAGCACCAACAGCATTTACCCCAAATGGCGATTCATATAACGATGTTTTCAAATTCGAACAGGAAAATATTGCAAGTTTCGAACTAAAAATATTTGATCGATGGGGTAAAATGGTTTATTCATCAAATGATATTAACGAAGGGTGGGATGGAAAATCAAACGGGAAAATTCAAAATATAGATACTTACATGTGGTATGTAAAAGCTGAGACCAATTCGGGATATAAACTCGAAAAAAATGGAAGCTTACTATTATTAAAGTAAAATAACCGATGTGAACCTATGATATTTAATTTGAAGAATATCAATCTTTTGTTGAAGTTAAAACACATATATAGTTTTATTGCTTTTCTGTTTTTATTTAGCAATCTTCATTCACAGGATATACATTTTTCGCAGTTTTATAATTCATCTATAATTACCAATTCTGCAAATACTGGAGTATCTGGTAAAAAAATCAGATTTGCCAATGTCTATCGGAATCAGTGGTCGAAAATAGGTGTTCCATATAAGACGTTTTGTTCATCGCTTGATAAGAAGATTTCCATTCCAGGACAAAATATTAGTATTGGAGGTTTCTTTCTGCATGATCAATCTTCTAGTTATCTTTTAACAACAAATGAGCTTTTTCTTTCGGTAAGTTATTCTAAGTTTTTTCAAAATAATCAGTTTACAATAGGTCTGCAACCTGGCTTTGCTTTTAAATCGTTCAATAACGAAGGAATAACTTTTGGGGCCCAGTACGATGCTATCAATCAGATTTATAATTCAAACCTTTCCAGTTTGGAAGGTTTATCAGGCAGTGCTCGCTATTTCGATTTGAATTTGGGAATTTCATGGCGTACTCTTATAAAGGAAGACATAATGCCATCAGCAGGTTTATCTATAAGTCATTTGTTCAGACCTGAAGTATCATTTTCTTCTTCTGGTTCGAATTTACCAATTCAGCTAACATTTACCAGCCAGGTAAATTTCCCTCTAAACAGCAAATTTGATGTCACACCATGCCTGCTTTATACATCCATTCCGGGAACAAACGAGTTTCTACTGGGCAGCACTGGAGGCATGGCGTTGAATAATCGTTCAGTTTCTGCAAAAAAAATATATGCAACCACTTTATTCCGAATAAATCCGATAAGCAATATCGATGCCTTGATTCTTGGCGGAGGAGTAAAATTCTTAAAATTCGATCTCGGCATTACCTACGATATAAATGTTTCGCCTCTTTCAAATGTCTCTGGTTTAAATGGAGCATTTGAAGTATCATTCATATATACCGGAGAAAATTCAAATAAAATGAATGGGAATCAACCTTGTTATATTTATTAATTACTTATTATTTTCTGCGATGAATATCAATAGTTTAACAAACATAAATTTGCCTTTAATTAAGAAATGTTTCTTCATAATTGTTTTGTTGCTTATTCTCCCGTTAGTTCATTTGCAGGCCATAAACTCCACGGATACTATAAATAAGCATATACAATACTTAAAGGAGAAAGCAATAACTTACGATAGAAACGAGGATATTTATAGCGCTATTGATTATTATAGAGAATATTTAACTTATAAAAGCGATGATATTAAGTTAACATACAGACTGGCAACTTTATATTTTAAAATAAGAGATTATGAAAAAGCCAACCAGTATTACGATTCGGTCATTAACTATAAAAGTAAAAAGTATTCGCTGGCATATTATAATAAAGGCATTGTTTGTATGAACCTAGAAAAATACGATGAAGCCATTGAAGCTTTCACTAAATTTAAGAAAATATACACCAGCGATAAGTATAATTACCGCAAGCTTTCAGCAATATATATCGAAAACTCTTCCTGGGCCAAAAGTCACAGCGAAAATGATGGTGAAATTGCAATTGAGCATCCGGGCTCTTCTTTAAACCATCCTACTATTGATTTTTCACCTTTTAGGATTGACGAAAATGAAATTATTTATGGAGCAGTATATTCAGATAACTTACAGAATATTACCCCTGTAAGGCAAATCTATAAGGCGATTAATAATAATGGACAATGGAAAACTGTTGGTTTACTTGATGGTGAAATAAATAATCCAAATTATAATACAGGAAATGCAGTTGTATCGGCCGATGGACAAAGAATGTTTTTTACCAGGGCACGTAAGAACTGGCAGGATATTGATATTAGCGAGATCTATGTTAGCAACTTTGACGGCAACACATGGCTTACCCCTGAAAAGCTTACTTATCCGGTGAATACAGAAAATTATACTTCCACACAACCAGCTATTGGTATGAACCTTAAAACCGGTAACGAAATTATTTACTTTGTTTCGGATCGGCCAGGAGGTAAAGGAGGACTGGATATCTGGTACACTGAATATGATAAACGTACAAATTCGTATAAAGAACCCAGAAACCTTGATAGATCTGTAAATTCGTTAGGTGATGAATGTTGTCCGTTTTATTGTCTCAACACCAGAACGCTTTATTTTAGTTCAAAAGGAAGAAAAAACGGATTTGGAGGGTATGATATTTATAAATCGGTGGGAACAGCAAGTAAATGGGAAGAAGCAATTCCATTGTCCAAACCGGTCAATTCCTCATTCGACGATTACTATTTTTCTATTTTACCAAATAATAAAGAAGGATTCTTTACATCAAACCGGACTGGTTCGATGAACCTTGGAAATGGAAGTTGCTGCGACGACATTTTTTTG
>JAHEEB010000345.1:2885-5627 GCA_024640925.1 Bacteroidota bacterium
AACCAACGAGTGCACAATGATTAGTTCCTGTGGAACCATTCAAAATTCGACAAATTATGATATTTATGATAATTTAAACGCAAAGTATCATCTTGGTTTACAATATCCAAAAGATAGCATGATGCTATCTTGTGTGCCTGTAGAGCTTTATTTAACTGGAGAAAATGGGGATGCAATGCTTATTTCAAAAACAACGACCAACAAGAATGGCACATATCATTTCGATCTGGAACGGAATAAACAGTATAAAATTTTAGTTAAAAATTATGGGTATCTAGAAAAAAAGGTACCTGTAAAAACCTTTGGTATCAATTGCTCCGACACAATTAATATTGGAACAACACAGATCAATCATTTGCCCAAAATAAATGTCCGTGTTAACATCTATTACGATCTTGATAAATATAAACTGAGCGAAACGGCAGAAAAAATTATTGATACAACATTAATACCCTTGTTCGACTTATTTCCAAAGGCTATTATTGAAATAGGTTCTCATACCGATAGCATTGGCACTGACGAGTATAATTTAAAACTTTCGCAACGGCGTTCGGAAAGTGTAGTAAATTATCTTATCTCTAAAGGAATTTCAAGCGAACAATTGGTAGCAAAAGGATATGGAATGCGTTTTCCCGTTGTACTAAACACAAACAGCGACGGCACTGATAATGTTGAAGGAAGACAATTAAACAGAAGAACCGAAATAAAGATTGTTGGAGAAGTTTCAAGTTTTAATTTAGAGGACGATTTGTAAATCTTATACTTATGAAATATAGTTTTTTAATCTTTGTTTTTGTATTAACCTGGTGCTGTTCTTTTGCGCAACAATTACCCGATGGTGCTTTAGGTACACAATCGTACATAGCTGAACTTATTAAAAATTATAACGATGAGAATGCGATTTCTTTCAATTTAAATGCAATAAACAGTTCGGCCAGAATACCTGTTCGCCTTCATATTATAAAAAACAGTAAGGGTTTTACAGGGGTTGATTTAACAGATATTCGCAATTCATTATCTACTGCAAATACGTATTTTAAGAATATAGGAATACAGTTTTTTATTGATTCTGTGAATTATATTAACGATTATAAATATTCGTTTATCGCAAATAATTACTACAAAAAAGAACTTTTAACCCTTTATACTAAAACCAATATGATAAACCTGTTTGTAGCAGATTCTGTTAAAATGGGTACTGATAGGTGTTATGGCTTTACTTACTTTCCGGATGCAACGGACAGCAATTATATTTTTCTTGATAAAGAGTATGCGAAAGGTAAATTTCTTACCACTCAGTTAGGGCATTTTATGGGATTACTTTCCACTCATGAATCGGCGGGAGGAATTGAACTGGCAAGTGAAAAGAACTGCTCTTCCAGTGGTGATTTTATATGTGATACCTGGGCCGATCCGGATTTATTAAACCAGGTTGATACCGCCTGTTATTACACAGGCTCTGCAAAAGATGCAAATGGAAAATATTATATTCCAACAGTTGCAAATATAATGTCAAACTCAACCGATACCTGTAAATGTATTTTTACTACGTTGCAATACCGCAGAATGTATTACTACTATTTAAAATATAGACAATCGTTGGGAATCGAATAAATCAAGCCAATTTAATCGGTGTGTTATTGTAGCTTTGGAAATTGACTTGGTAATTATTGGAAATTTGATAAATTTGCAGTATTAAAAAATAATCACTCCATAAAAGATAAGCCAAAGAGTTTCTAAGTGAAACGTTGGAGGTAGTATATCATCAGAATATACTAAAATTTAATATATCCCATAATTTTATTTATTCCACAACTCATCAATATTGTGGTCAGATTGTTTTTGGGTTTCTATTTTCAACCCAAATTCAGTTCAACATTTAATAGTAATTCATTTATGGATACCAAAGAAAAATATTTCCAGGCATTAAAGGCTGATAATGGACATCTCGACGAGATTGACCTTGGAGAATCAGTTAATATTGACGAGGAATCAACAAGGAAAATAATTAGTTTGCTTCTATCTGAGAATAAAATTGAATATGTTGTAAATGGAGCATGTAATTATAGAATTAAACGAAAAAAGGTTAAATAATTAAATTTCAAAACCATGAATATACAAGATTGCATAAGGTTTACAAACGAAAACCCAATATGTTCATTAGCAACCATTGAAAATGATCAACCCAGAGTTCGTATAATTGGATTTTGGTTTGCCGATGAAACTGGATTCTATTTTCAGACAAGTACAATTAAGGAAATTCCGAATCAACTTAAAATGAATCCAAAGACAGAAGTTTGTTTTTACAAACCGGAAGGAATGATAGGTACCATGTTGCGGATTTCGGGGAAAGTTGAGTTTTTGACCGACTCCGGTTTAAGAGATAAAGTTCTTTTGGATAGGCCATTTTTAAAGAGCTTTGGAGTGACAAGCGAAAGTCCAAAACTGGTTTTATTTCGTATTGGTCATGGACAAGCTTATTTTTGGACAATGGAAAATAATTTAAAACCCAAAGAGATAATTGAGTTTTAAGGGACAACATTATGCGTTTATCCGCAACTGGGATTTAAGCGGTCATTCAGTCATATCGCTTGCTGACAAGTTTTTTACAAGTGGATAGTTTAGCCACTTATCTTCCCAGTTGCGCATATCGCTTTATGTAAGATGTAATTCAAAAAAAGGCATATCTGAGCGAACATGAAAAACACTATATAGCAAACCAGTAATTTAGCTTTATCAGGA
>JAHEEB010001095.1 GCA_024640925.1 Bacteroidota bacterium
ACGCCCTGAATTTGAGTTGTGTCTTCCTTGTAAACACGGGCAGCAAATGATTGTACTATTGGCGCAACAGAAATCCCAATATTGAAGCTCAATAGATCGGTTCCGTATATTAGTTCAATAGTGGGTTGTTTTTTATTACCGAATACAAGTGACTGCCCATCGAAATAAAACCACTCACCATGCTTGCATGCCAGACGGTTCAGAAAGGCAAATGCAGATTCCTGATATTGAACTGTATAAGGTATTGGGTCAGTTTTCATGGGACTGATTTTCGGATCGAGAATGTTTACTGGAAAATCCCGGCAAACATCTTCAGCAATACTTTTAAGGCTTTTATCAATGTATGCCTGACAGTTCTTTCCATTATCGAGCAGTATTGTAGAACTATATCCCTCTATAATAACAGTATGACCTAATTCTGAGCGTGATGTTGCTGCAGACTTTACGTTGGTTACAACTCCTCTGAATACCAGTTTTTCTTTCAGACTATTTTGGATTTCAAGGGCCATATCTGTTCCAACAAAATCACGCGCTTTCTCAAGGAAAGAACTGGCTATCTCTCCAATTTTTTCGCTTCCAATACTAATGCTAAAAAAGTGGTGAGCATTTATTGACTGGCTTATTTCGATAGATTTAAGCTCTCTGTATGTTTTGCCGTTAAGCTGTACAATTGCGTTAGAAGGTGAAATCATGATTGATGTTTTTATTTTTTAATGAAAGCCCCTGTGGCTTAGTTGCTTTTAACCATATGAATTGCACCTGATCTACATCAGGTAGTGACCAATGTTTTTGCCACTAATTACAAAGAAAAGTTTTTCTTCCCTTCGATGTGTAAAATATAACACATATCAGATTATATAAAAATAAAAAGAAACCCGCTTTGTGCGGGTTTCTAATTTCTTAAGAGTCTTAAACCCATTCGTTTACGTGTTCACCATTACCCATTTTAATAGATTTGGCTGAAATGGTAAAAGTCTCTGTCATAGGATTAGCATTGAAGGCGTCGAAGGCTTCTACATATTTAACCAGGTAACCTTCCTTAAATTCAAGTTCTTTTAACTTGGCATCTGTATCGCGTTTTAAGAAAGTAACCGTACCATCTTTGCGTTCGAAGTTGTTACACATCCATTCAAAGAATGTTGTTTCACCGCTACTTTCTACGGTAATATTGATACGACCACCACGGGTAATAGATGCAGGACGACCGGTTGCGTCGACTTCCTGAAACAAATCATAACTGCAAGAAAGAACGTTTACTTCTTTTCCTGCAACACTTAATTTTGCTTTAAATGACATAATACATCAATTTTAAATTAGTGATATCGATTAGTTGTTTTTAGAATGTTTTCATGCTATATCGATTATGATCAGCTTTCATTTCTTACTAAAAACATAAAAAAAATTACACAATAACAAGATAAATATATAATTTTTTTTTTAGAAAAAACAAATCCTTTCCCGAAAATCAGAAATTAATTGACCTAACAAAGTTTTAAATTCGAATAATATTGTAAAACTATTGGTTTTGGAAATCAATTCGATCTTAATAATAAAAAAGGGACAGAATTTATTTCCTGCCCCTTTATATGTAAACCGTAAGAATAATTTTAACAGATAAATAAAATGAACTTATAAACGGGCTTTAATCTTCTTAGATTCTTCTTCAAACCCAGGTTTATTGAGCAGAGCAAACATATTCTTTTTATATGCTTCCACACCTGGTTGGTTAAAAGGATTAATGCTCATCAGATAGCCTCCGATGCCACATGCCCTTTCAAAGAAATACATCATTTGTCCAAGGCAATATTCATTAAGTTCTGCAATTTCGATCCGAATATTTGGTACCCCTCCATCAACATGTGCTATCTGGGTTCCCAATTCTGCCATTTTGTTCACATAATCGATATTTTTGCCAGCAAGGAAGTTTAAGCCATCCCTATCATCATTGTCTGAAGGGATTATATGTTTGCATTTCGTTTTCTGAATAGAAATAACTGTTTCCATAAGAATTCGTTCACCTTCCTGGATATATTGGCCCATGGAATGAAGATCCGCTGTAAAATCAACACTGGCCGGAAAAATTCCAAGATTATCCTTTCCATCACTTTCT
>JAHEEB010001096.1 GCA_024640925.1 Bacteroidota bacterium
GATGGCATTACAGGATGGAATTTAAATGATTTTCCAGTAGAAAAATAGTAATTTCAACTCGGATTAAGCAAAAGTAAAATATTGAAAATTTCAATTGCGTACAGCCTGCAAGGCTTATTGGGATAGTCGTTTACGCTTTCTCAATGCATAATCTGGTTTCACCATGCTGCTTTCCTCTAATCTAAGTATTGGAATATTAATCGATAAATTTAAATTATGAAAAGTAAAGTTGTTCTAAACTTTGTAAATTCCATTAATTGTGCTGATTTAGGAAGTCTTATCGATTTAATGGCAGAAGACCATGTATTTATTGATTCCCAAGACAATAAAATGGCAGGAAAGGAGAATTTAAAGCTGGCCTGGATTGGATATTTTGAATTATTTCCAGATTATAAAATTGAGGTAAACGAGATTATCGAAAATGGTTCTTTATTATGTATATTAGGATATGCAAGTGGAACATATAAAAACATAAAAGATGAAAAAAATAGGTATCATTGGAGAATTCCTGCTGCATGGTCAGCAATTGTTGATGACAATAAAATAAAGAAATGGCAGGTTTACGCCGACAATTCTGTTGTCATAGATATTATAAACAGGACAAAACGGCAAGAGATTTAGAATTTCATTATTTTGATTTTGAAAATTGTTCCAATGAAAATACTTCTTTTACTTATGGCGCTTGTATTATCAAACAATGGATTTGGGCAGAATAAACTAACCTATGATCAAATTGATAAATTGGATCGACATTCAATAATCAGATTTGCAAAGGAAGAAATCGATAAGTATCTTATTCTTGTTGGAGATAGCAGTTTTGATTATGCTTTGATTGATACGATTCGAATTTTTAAAAATAAAAAAAAGTATTGTGTGCAATTTGAACAAATCATAAAATATGTACCATTCAATACAGTTTATTATTATGGTTTTTATGTTGATTTATTAGAAAATAATGTTAGTAAAATGCTGATATTTAACACAGATACAATTGTTAATCCAATTATTTTTTTTCATCCAAATGAACAGGATAGGGAAAAAATAAATTTCGTTAAAACAGCATTATCTCTGGGTTCAATTAATGAATCAATTGGTATACTTGAAAAAGAAACATATTATGAAATAGGATATGGTTCCAGTGGAGAGAAATTAGATAAAAGAAGTGGTGAAACCTATGATTGGTGGGATAGAATCGAGGAAGTACCTGATCCGGAAGAAATGTTAATTGAGACTAAAAAGGAATAAAATCCTATTTTTATTTCTATTATCCAAACTAAAGTTTTTACGAGAGATGTGTCAATTAAACCCAGTTTACGCATTTTCTAATGCGTAAACGATTAACCCGGGTTAAATAGGGTCTGTTGATTAAGTCAAGCCCAACGTTTATGACCTCTAGGAGGTCAAATGTGTATAGAAATTTGTTTCAAAAATGGATTTCGACCCGTAGGTCCCTGCGGGATCGTATATCTGGGCTATTATGCCAATTTTCTATAAACATTTGATCCCTCCTGGTTTAAAACCAGACCTCAAAGAGGTCATATGTGCAAGGGATTTTATTTATAAAATAAGTCAATAACCTTGCATTGCTATAATTTATCCCGGAGGGATTACATGTTTATAGAAAAAGGCATCAACAATAGGTTCGACCCCGGCTGGGGTCGAATACCATGCAATAATCTTTTTCTATAAACATCTATATAAAAATTACTCATATATTTTATTAGTTAGCTATACAATCAATATTAATCAGCAGAACTTACTTTATTAAATTGCTAAAAGAGAGTTAAATAACTTTTGGCAATGAAGAAATGATTCATATGGAAATGTGAGTTTTGTCCTCTAAAAATACACAAAAATCCTCCCGCTAAAATTTTTCTTTTCTTAAGTTTATTTACCCGAGATTTGTTAATAGTGATACTATTGACTTAACGAGGATAACCCCGAATTAGAAAATATGGTTTCGACAAAAGGGGTTTAACTAATTATTTTTAACCCAACAAATTAATTACTATGAAAAAAAATTTATTAAGTATGTTTTTTGCGCTTTTTGTTTTTGCTACAATTTCTATTGCGCAGCCACCCAGTCATGATCCATCCCGTATGATT
>JAHEEB010001097.1 GCA_024640925.1 Bacteroidota bacterium
AGAATTATTATGGCTCAAACCGAAGAAGTTCCTGTTTATCCTTCAATAATTCAAATGAAGAATTATGAGCTTACCTCATTAACCTCCATTTCGCATTTTCAGGGAATTAAGAAAATACGTAGAATTGGACATAGTTATGAGTTCGAGCAAATTAAGCAATATATACCCGGTGATGATCCAAGATGTATTAATTGGAAAGCAAGTGGACGTTCTGCGCAACTTATGATTAACCAGTTCGAGGATGAGAGAGCTCAACCCGTATATTGTATTATCGATAAAAGCCGCAATATGCGCATGCCTTTTAATAACCTCAGTCTCTTGGATTATGCTATAAATTCTTCGCTGGTAATTTCAAATATTGTTCTTCGCAAACATGATAAGGCTGGGCTGCTAACCTTTAGCAATAAACTGGGTAGTTTTATAAAAGCCGAAAGAACCAGCAAACAACTAAGTACTATATTGAATCATTTGTATAATGAAAAGGTAAGCTGGCCTGAAGCCGACTATGAGTTACTATATAGTGCTGTCAGAAATTTTATAAGGGGTCGAAGTCTGCTTTTCCTTTTTACCAATTTTGAAAGTGTTTATGCCCTGGAAAGGGTTTTACCTATGCTCCGGAAACTAAATAAAATGCATCTTTTGGTAGTCATGTTCTTCGAAAACACAGAATTAACAGAGTTTAGCCAGGAGAAATGCGAGAACCTTCTTGAAATATATCAGCAAACAGCGGCTAAAACATTAATTTCATATAAAGATCAGGTCCAACAGATATTACATATGCATGGTATACATTCGATAAAATGTATACCCGAGAACCTGTCAATAAGTACCATTAATAAGTATCTTGAGTTGAAAGCTCGCGGGTATATCTGAACCATTTTAACCAAACCTTTATGCTGCTTTCATTGTTTTTGTTTCAGCTTTAATTTCTCTGATGTCTAAAACAGAATGTTCCTTTACCAGTCTTATTAATTCCAACAATTTTTCCCCCACGTTTGTAAGAATTACCCGAGAATTATATCGTTTCCCCAGTCTTGAGACCAGATTTAAGGTATCAATTACCGAATTATCAATAAAAGTAATACCCTTTAAATCAATTTCAAGTATAGTATTTTGAATAACAATTAATTGTGTTAACCTAATTCTTAAAATTACTGTACTATCTTTATTTAAAAAATTGATATTTCGAAACGAAGTTTCCACCTTGTTATTCTTTTTTCTCTTAACTATTATTATTGCATTTTTTGATTTCATGGCATTTTTAGTATAATATAAATACCATCGTCAAATTACATGCCAAATACTATTCTGGTTGAGAAAGAGTGCGCTAATAAATTATAAAAATTGAGTTATAATTTCTTATCCTGAAAGTTTATTAATTATAAGAATGGATTTTCAGCCTTTTTTCCTATTTTTAAATAACATATTAAAAGTGGGCATGTTTAATATTATTGGAATACCACAAATAAATCAAATAACAACCGGGCCTTTTTACCTGGTACTCTGCATTTTTATTACTTTATTTGCTTTTTCACTGGGTTATGCTTTATCGTCAAGAAATAGGAGAAAAGTTGATAAAAAAATCCAAAAAAAAACTGAATATCGGGTTGATTTGACCGATAATGAAAGCCAAATAAGCGATTTAAATGATATTATCAATTTCCAGAAGAAAAAAATATCGGAAATTGAGAAAGAACTAAGTGAAATATCAAAACGAGTTGATGGAGAAGTACTCAAAAAGACAGAAGAATTACATAGCGCCCTGGAAAAATCTACTGAAAGCAACAAGCTAAAGGAAGCTTTCTTAGATAAAATAAGTCGTGAAATCCGGATACCATTAAATACAATCCTGGGATTTATTAACCTGATAGATGATCAAAATTTATCTAAAATTGATAGGAATCACTATCTTAGATATATCCGTGAGAGTGGAAATAACCTTTTAGGATTGATTGATAATATCGTTGATTTTGCCAAGTTGGAAACGGGAGAATTATCAATTGAATATACAAATTGTAACCTGAATCAGTTGCTTTCTGATTTGGCTGATAAATATCGTAACTGGCTGATTAGGGAAAAGCCCGAAGTAATTTTAATTTTCAATA
>JAHEEB010000346.1 GCA_024640925.1 Bacteroidota bacterium
TTAGAGTGGATGAAATATCTATCGGTGCAAACGGGTATGAAAAGGAATATATGTCTGCATCATTGGTATTGTACTGTAAATTAATGGTATAAGTCTCTTCTCCAGAAACATAAACCGACAGAGGATTCCCGTTCCCACCTTCGGATACAAGCTCGCCGGATGAATTCACCAACCGGAAATTAAACGGGGTTATTAACGAATTACCGCTTGTAAGACTGACCAGGACTGCACAACTATCTGCACCTCCTTCTATATTAATTGATGCTGTAAATGAGGGTTTATTGATAGTAAAACTTCCCGAAACATTGCAGGTTTTCCCGTATTCGTCAATATTTTGGGCTACATAGTTATATGTCTTGGGGGCAACATCTGTATAACTCACACTACTTGTGGTTTCGCTTGTCCTGAAAACTGATGGTATACCCGAAACCCAATATACACTGTTGTTCATATTTGTAAATGAAAGGGAAACCCCACCTGTTCCGTCAATTGTTGTGGCATCGACTGTGCTTTCCAGTTTAACCTGGAACACTTGTTCTGCAACATTTATATCGGTTTCGGTAAAATAACATGTACCACTGGTAACTTCTGCAACATATTTACCGGCCGGAAGACCTGTAAATTGGTAAGTATTTGCTGTTGCAGTGGCCGTATACACTTTATAAGGATAATCGCAGGTAAGCTTATATACTTTTGAACCTGTAACGTTCCCGACATTAATAGTTACTGTTCCATTGGGGGTACTGCATGACTGGGGTGTGACTGCTGTGCCTGTAATCCCTTCCGTGCTGCTCGCAACAGTGGCAATCAGGGTATGGATTAAATTTCCATCGGTATCATAAAAATATACCGGATTATCACCATTTCCAATTCCTGATACAATAATGGAATTGCCAATTGTAGACAAAGTCCCAGCAGAATGAACATAAGGAGGCAGGCCTCCACCTTTATAGGTTATCCTTATTATTCCATCTTTTGCACATGCGTCACTGGGTTCCGAAAGTACATCGGTTTTAAAGAAAGCGGCCGGGGGCGCACTGACATAGATATTAAATGGATATTCGCAACCATCGGCATCGGTTAGTGTCAGGTTTTGGGTTTGGTTCACACGTATCCCATTGCTGATTTTTACCCCTAACCTGCTGGTCAGCCATTTTTGCTTGTAAATAACACGATAATTTCTGTACCAGTCATTTGCTTCATATTTATAAGGATATAGAAGGCTTGTTGCTTCATCTATCCCAAAATAGCGTTTGTATGTTTTGGTGTCTGTATAATTATTATAGATAATATACATTTGATTTGGAGCTATTGTTAAATCTGATGCAATTGTTGAACCAATCTTTGTGCCCACACTGCCATTTAAGTTGCATGTATATAACCCTTTGTCCACTTCATAATTCGGGTAAGTCCCATTATAATAATAAACACATTTACCGGCATTGGTAAAAGCAATTTTACCTAAATCAATATCCCGTGGAATTACCAATGTCTCGGTTCCAGCCTGTGAGCCTGTCAAATAAATTTTGTACGTTTTACTGTCATGTTCAATGAGTGCAAAAGAACCATCAGGTGATGTTGTAAAAATACTCGAAGTGCAAAATTCAGTTATATCAGTGACCGCATCCCCGGAAATAGTACCCTTATTCCATCCATCCGAATTTCTGAAGATAACAAAACTGTTATCCTTTGATAACGTAGGGTCTAATGCATTATCTGAATACATAGTAGTAACCGTACCGGAACTAACATTTACTTTATACAATCCGGTACCACCTGAATTAGGAAATCTTCCAATGATTATGTTTTGGTTATCAAAAAAGATATCCGGGTTACTGTTAAGTGAGCTAATACCGTCATATGAATGGCTGAATGGCAAAGTTAAATCTGTACCGTTATTAACTCCATCCGTATTAAGCATGGCTTTACTCACTATAGCACCTCCACTTGAACTATGTGAGTATATCATCAACCTGCTACTGGGAGAAATGCCTCCAATATCTGCCAATCCAACCGTTCCATCCGTTTTTTGCTCGGTTGTGTATGTGCCATCATTATTTATTGTTGTTTTAAAAATATGACCATCATTTTCAAACAGGAAAAAGTTGCTGTTACCGGCAAAAATATATTTATGGCTATTATTTGGTAATGGAATTTGGGTACCAAGCGGGTTATTGGTAATCAACTTTTTTAACTCTGTTTCAAAATAACTTCTGTATGGATTATTTGATAAGCTCACCATTTCAACGAATTCAGATTCAAAAAGAACGTCCATGCTGTCTTTTTGTGCCTGCGACATTTCGTCATAAACATTCGGGTAACTGTTAATGGAATCCAGGACTGTTTCCCCTTCCTTTATGACATAGGGCATCCGCAGGTACGAAAACGCGTAAGGGTCGTCAATGTCGAGCAGGACAAAGGGGTCGTTCAAATCGGGAACATCGTAGACCGAATCGTTTATCGGGTAGAGACCTTTTATTTGCGAAATTGAGATGGAATCCGGTTTTGGCGGAATGATAAAGGTTTTGGTACAGGCTATGTTATCAGGATGTATAGTTTCCATCAATTGGAGTAACCATGTAATAGGAGAATCTGTATCATTTAAAAAGGGATCGGTCGGCATGGTATTTTTAGGAGAAATTTTGAAAATATTTACAGAATCTGTTACTTCTTCCATTTTGCAAGTAAAATACGTAGTAGGAGATGTCGCATTCCAGTAATAATCATTCGGATCGAAATTTAAATATCCTTTGTCGGCACCATCTTCGAGTTTCACATAAACAGAAACATTATCATCACAAGAAGTCCTACGAGTCTGAAGAATTGAAAACTGCAAGCCTTCAGGGTAAAACACAATTCCATCTACAACCTGGCCAAATGTTTTTTCCCCGTTCATAAGTGTTTTAACTACCCTGAACTTCAGGTTTTTTCCCATCCAGGCGTAATAGTTCGAGCCCGTATCGGACTTACTTCCGGCTATTTTTGAGTAGTCCAACTCAAGGGTTGAATTTGGCAAAACATTTATCCCGGTTAAGTCATGCCAGTCATCTGAATTAGAAAGGGCAACCTGAAAAACTGGCTTGGCTTTACTTTCATAATTGTAGAAATCGCCAACATTTAATACAAGGAATCCGGTGTCTGCACTGAACCGGTAAATGCCATTGGTATTTGACACGTGAACCGGATCGTCGATATACACATGGGTGGTTATAGTGTATCCTTCGCGGTTAAGGCTTATTAAATTGTTGCATGGATCTGATGCTGCACGCGATAATATGTTTTCTCCAACTGTTAAATCATCATCATAAAAATAATATTCTGCTTCATTGTCATTTGATATATCGTTTATATATGCATTTACTCTTATATTGGAAAAATCATAATTGACACTGTCAACCATTTTCAAAATAGATTTACTTGTATCATAGATGAAAAAATCATAGTTAAAAAAGATTAGTTTGTTTAAGCTATCTGTATTAGTATTTATACTTTCTAATGCAAATGGTGCAATCACTGAATCATAACCTATAACCAGCTCAGCTATTTCATATAATTCTATACTTGCATAATCAAACGTTGGTTCATTCTTGCAATCGCTCCATGAACTGAATTCCTGCTTAAACGAAATGCTGTATAAATTTTGTACAGGTTCTTGAGCCTTAATCCTTCCTATACCTAAAAATAGAATTAGGTAAATCAATAAATTTCTGTAAGGTTTCATCATTTTATAGATTAATCTTTAATACAGCGAATAGAAGCCTTAAAATTTGCTCCATATTGGCTACGCCTGATTCCACTAGAACTATTTGAAAATACTCGAACTTTATTATTTGCTCCATCAACACAGGTCGATGTCCACATTATTCCTAAGGAATCACTACCAATTACATCATCAATCTTATATCCAGCTGGTAATAGATTGAAACTATAGAAATCCGTACCGTTTCCATTTGTTCCATTATAGTCTTTCCACCCAGTAGTTGATTTTAAAAGGTTTCCGACATTCTCTTTTTCACCTCTGAATAACATGAAATTCTCACTATTAACATCTTCTTCTGTCATACCCATATAGCTTTCCAGGGTTTTCCACTCTTCATCGGATGGCACATGATATCCGCAAGGACATACATTCTTATCCTGACTATAACCACCAGAGGCAAAAATTGCATAATAGTAAAGTCCATATTTATCACTTTCACTCCCGGTGAAATATGAAAGAGGAATTTGGTCACCATCTCCATATACTAGGGCACTTCCATCCTGGAACCTTGTAGCCCTCAGATTCTCCCTTAGCCAGGTTTGTGTGCCTATGGTTACAGCGTTATATATATTAAAATCGATATCATGCACTTGTATGGGTATGAGTGGCAACGATTTTATGGTATCTGGTTCAGACATATGTCCCAGTTTATTGTAGACTACAACATTAAAAGTGTAAAGAGTACCATTCTCCATATTTGTCAGTTCGAGCTTTTCTGTACCGGCACTTATCTTTATGGGTTGGGTAATAGAAGCAACTGTTGGTTCAAACGATATTTCTACATAATCAAGGTCTGCCGGGTCATTCCAAAAGAGGGTTACATAACTATACCCTGAAGTATCCCTTAAATTACTTACCCCTGGGGGTGTTGTATAGAAATAACGAATATCGCTCCATACTTCCCCTTCTTCCAAATCAGGCACATTTCCATCAAAATAATTCTCAACTTTTAATCTCCAGTAATATTTTTTTCCTTTTTCAAAATCAGTTACCACTAATTCCATCTTATCGAAAACACGATCTACATATTTCAGTTTGTTCGAATCCGTTCCGGCATATAAGTTATATATACTTTTATCGCCTTCGGAATCATAACTTTTCTCCCATTTAAAAAACACACTATCAGTTCCGGTTACAGTGCCATTTTCCGGCGAAAGTAAAACGGGGGCTTCCGGTAGCTGGTTCAGGTTTTCTTTTTCCTTGTTCTCACAGGAAATGAATATCAGAACAGCTGATATTGAGATTAAAATTTTCAGGTTTTTCATATGTATGTTCATATTATCTGTCTATAAAATCTTCTAATTCTATGGTTCTATTAATAGTAGAGGTAACAATGTCTTTCCCCGGCAGGGAATAATTTACCTGCATCTCGTAAATCCCATTGGTCATGTCAGGAATGTTATCTGTATTCAGAAACCTTGCACTTCCTGCGGATGCGTTCCCCGTTCTGACCAGGTTGTTTGCCAAAGCATTGCGAAGGGCAATATAATCCTGGTCGATATAATATGATGCCCTGTAATGATATGCCCCAATCGGCGATTGGTATGGCCGTGAATTGCTTTCGATAATTTCCTGTGTGAGCCGGTTATCAGGTGTCCTTAATGCGTACCGTATTACCTGGTTATGTACCGGAGGCTTAAGGCTTGTCATTTTAGCATCTGTCAGTAAATCAGAATTTCCATACATCAGCGGGTTTACTTTACTTGTAAACCATGATGATTGATTATACAACGGGGTTATTGTGATTAAGCTGGCATCGGCATCCAATGAATTGCTTTCGTAATAATCAAAAATCTCTGTCGGGGTGGTAGGATCATACACATTAGACCCCAGGGTGTAAACATG
>JAHEEB010001098.1 GCA_024640925.1 Bacteroidota bacterium
CCATAATTGAAGTCATCATTCTGCTGCCGTATTGAGCTTCAAACGATTTCTCCTCATAAGTATATCTTACTTTATTCAGAAATTCTACATCAGCCAATTTATCTGCTTCGATTGCCGAATCGCTAAAGTCGTTATATTTTTTCTTTAGCAGATTATAAAGTCGTGTTACCTCAAGAGGGGCATAAACAATATTTTCGCCTTTTGAATTACCCAGGAAATTCCATCCATGGATGTCATCGATATATCCATTTTTATCATCATCTATACCATTTCCTGGAATTTCGTCCTCGTTTACCCAAATATTATCTTTTAAGTCAGCATGATTAATGTCTACACCATTATCAATTACAGCAACTATTACAGTTTTTGAGGTTTTTCCCTTTAATAATTCATTGTATGCTTTATCGGTACTAATTCCCCACGATTTATCAATTGATGGATCCTGATTTTGCCAGTTAATATATTTCACAGAATCATCGGTTTCACCGGCTATTGTCAATAACGGGTTGTAAATAATAATGCCTGCTACACAGGCCATATAAAGAATTCTTTTCATTTAATTATTTTTTTAACAGTTGTTCGGTTATTCACCGATTATTTTAATTAGTACACGTTTTTTTCTTATTCCGTCGAATTCACCATAAAATATTTGTTCCCAAGGGCCGAAATCCAGCTTCCCTTCAGTAATGGCGACCACAGTTTCACGTCCCATAATTGTGCGTTTGAGATGTGCGTCGGCATTGTCTTCAATGCCATTGTGCATGTATTGTGAATAGGGTTGCTCAGGAGCCAGTTTTTCTAACCAGACTTCAAAGTCGTGATGCAATCCGGGTTCATCGTCGTTTACAAAAACACTCGATGTGATATGCATAGCATTTACAAGAACTAATCCTTCACGGACTCCGCTTTCAAGTACGCAATCTTCAACTTGTTTGGTAATGTTGATTAGCTTTCTGCGCCGATCGGTTTCAAACCAGATTTCTTTTCGAAATGATTTCATTGTTCTTTATTAAGGTAGTAAACGTAAATTGGAACATTTTGTTATCAGATTCCTAAATCTTTTTTTATCCCTTCAATTCTTTGAATAAGGGTGTCAAGCACTTTATTGTAATCCGACTTATTATTTAAAGAGCCTTTTACCCCGAAGTAAAATTTTATTTTTGGCTCTGTACCCGAAGGACGAACAGAAATCTTTGATCCATCGGCTGTGAATAATTGAAGGACATTCGATTTAGGAAGATCAACAGGAAGTTTTTTTCCGCTGGCAACATCAAGGGTTTCCTTTAATTCATAGTCTGAAATCCTGATTACTTTGGATCCGTTAATTTGTGATGGAGGATTTTTCCGGAAGTTATCCATCATTTTCTGTATTTCTTCAGCCCCTTCTTTCCCTTTTTTAACAACCGATTGAAGGCTTTCGTAATAGAATCCGTATTCCTGGTAAATATCGAGCAATAATTCGAAAAGTGAGCGGCCCTGGTCTTTAGCCCATGCAGCAGTTTCAGCAACAAGTGCACATGCCGAAACAGCATCTTTGTCCCGTACCGAATCACCAACTAAAAATCCATAGCTCTCTTCGCCTCCACCAATAAAGGTTTTCTTGTTATAGTTCTTTTCTATAATATCGGCAATATATTTAAATCCGGTGAGTACATCAAAATATTCAACCTTGTATTTATTTGCTATGTCAGCAAGTAGTTCGGTAGTAACAATGGTTTTAACAATGTATTCTTTTCCGGTCAGTTTTCCTTTTTCGTTCCATTTGGTAAGCAAATAGTTGGTTAACAAAGCAGCAGTCTGGTTACCATTGAGGATTACAAATTTACCTTTGTTATCTCTTACAGCAACACCAACACGGTCAGCATCCGGGTCTGTTGCCATAACAATATCAGCATTGGTTTCTTCGGCCTTTTGTATGGCCATTTTCAAGGCCGCAGTTTCTTCAGGGTTAGGTGAATAAACTGTTGGAAAATTGCCATCAGAAATATCCTGCTCCGGAACATTAATGATGTTTGTAAACCCTATTTTTCTGAGAGCCATTGGTACAAGTTTTACGCCGGTACCATGAATTGGGGTATATACAATTTTTAAATTTTTCTGAC
>JAHEEB010001099.1:0-364 GCA_024640925.1 Bacteroidota bacterium
GCTTCGGGCTGTTCTTTTGATGATGTGGTTAAAACTACTTGTTATCTTCATTCTATGAACGATTTTTCACAGTTTAACGAAGTTTATTCAAAATATTTTATTAGTAACCCACCTGCACGTGCAACAGTTGAAGTATCAAGGCTTCCTAAAGATGTTCTGGTTGAAATCGAGGCAGTTGCAGTTTTACCAAAGGATTGACCTGAGCTTAAATGTCTTCATGAACTTGAATTTTTCTCAAAACTGCTCAAGTTTTTATCATCCGGTCTAATGTTTTTCTCGTAACCGCTCATGTTTTTATCGTCCGGTTTGATGTTTTTCCCGAAACCGTTCATGTTTTTGTCATCCGGTCTGATGTTTTTCTCAT
>JAHEEB010001099.1:448-2099 GCA_024640925.1 Bacteroidota bacterium
GGCTATAACTTTAGACAAAAAAAAACGGGCATCATACGATACCCGTCTTAAATATTTTGAAGATAAAATTATTCGGCTACAATTTCGAAAGGTATTTCAACTCGTACCTCTTTGTGCAATTTAACAGTAGCTGTATATTTACCAACTTCTTTAATCAGTTCTTCTTTAATGCTGATATTTTTACGGTCGATATCATAACCTTTTTCCTTAAGAGCCTCAGCAATCTGAATTGTGTTAACTGAACCAAATATTTTCCCTTTTGAACTGGTTTTAGCACCAATAGTAAGGCTAACATCTTTCAGTTTTTCAGCAATAACTTTTGCCTCATTTCTGATCTTTTCTTCTTTATGAGCGCGTTGTTTCAGAATTTCAGTATGCTGTTTTTTTGCAGATGCTGTAGCACCAATTGCTAATCCACGTGGAATTAAATAATTACGTGCATACCCATCCTTCACAGTTACAATATCGTCTTTGTAACCTAAGTTTGTTATATCTTGTTTGAGTATAATTTCCATGTCTCCAGAATTAATTATTTCAACATATCAGTTACATAAGGCAATAAGGCCAAATGGCGGGCACGTTTGATAGCAGTTGCCACTTTGCGCTGGTATTTTAGGGAAGTACCAGTTATTCGACGGGGAAGAATTTTACCCTGTTCGTTTAAGAATCTTTTTAAGAATTCAGGATCCTTATAATCGATATATTTGATACGGTTCTTCTTAAACCGGCAGAATTTCTTCTTTTTTGTTTCAATTGTTGGTGGGGTAAGATATCTGATTTCACCCTGTCCGTTGATTACATTGGCCATGACTTATCCTTCCTTTTTTTCAGTTAATTTAGTACGTTTCTTTTCAGCATATTCAACAGAATATTTGTCCATTTTAAAGGTCAGGAATCTGATAATACGTTCGTCACGTCGGTATTCAGTTTCCAACTTCTGTATAAATTCGCCTTCTGATTCGAATTCGATCAGATAATAAAATCCAGTCGATTTTTTCTGGATAGGATAGGTTAGCTTTTTTAAGCCCCAGTTTTCTTCATGAGCTATTTTACCACCATTTTCGGTGATTAAATGCTTGAACTTATCAACCGCTTCCTTCATCTGAGCCTCAGACAAAACGGGAGTTGCAATGAAAACGGTTTCGTATCTGTTCACCATTTCTTTTGTTTGTTAATTAATACTATACGTTAAAATTTCGAGCCGCAAAAATAATTCTTTTATCTAATTATTCAAAATTATTGGTAAATAGTTTTTTAGACAGAAATATTTAAGGTAAGAAAAATCATTACTTCATAAATTCTTGATTTAACTACTGAGATAGGTTAAACAAACGCTTTTATGAAGATCGCTGGAAGCTATTGTAATATTTATAATATCAACAATAAAGCTTTACTTTATTAACAGGTGCAAATCTACCATGTCGATATAATAATAGGCCGCCTGGTTATCTAGAATAACTTCTTGTAGACTTTTTCTGATTTCGCTAATATCGAGTGTTACCCATTTGGTCTGCTTATCATTCTTGAAATTACCAAGTACAACGTATTCATATTTTTTGTTGACGCGGATAGTATCACAAAAAAAATTCCAGTTACCATTTGGTATTAAAATATTAGTAGTATCAATTCCAACAAAATAATCAGGTTGAAT
>JAHEEB010001100.1 GCA_024640925.1 Bacteroidota bacterium
AACAGGAAGCTGAATCATGGATCCGTGAAGTAAAATCGGGTTGGTGTACCCGTGGAAATGAGTTCCATGATGGATATGCCATTTTACATTACCGTGAGCCAGCAGCCAACAGCTTTGAATGCTCTATATGGGCTCCTGCAGACCGTTTAAATGAACATATCTGGGATGATGCAAATGTCGATTGGTATTTTGGCGATTATTCCACCCTTGGTCCCAAACCCTATTTCAGGGCATCTGATTATTGGGGTAATCCGGTTAACTATTATGACGATCGCGGCAATTCCGAAGATGAGAGAGACTTGTTTTATACCGATTTTAACAATGCACCCGAAACGGCAAAATTATGGAACTACTTTGCTCATATCCTTCCCTATTGGATCTCGAACACAAATGGCAAAATAGCTGGTATACGGGCAGACTTTGCTCAAGGTTTACCAGTGCATCTCTGGGAATACATAATTAATAAAACCCGACAAGCGCGCTGGGATTTCATTTTTCTGGGCGAAGTACTTGACTCCGATCGAACTCAATACAGGATGAACAAGGTTTTTGATATTTTAACAACAAAAGACCATTATTTATATCGAAAAAGCGATACCAGAATGAGTCAATTGTTTAACTCTATCGAACATGAATCGAATCTTCTGGGCGCAAATTGTATAATTATGCATAATGGAACAAGTCACGATGAAGATGGCAACCCTGACAAATGGGCAATGGTTGCCCGTTATGCTGTTTCTGCTTCACTTTTTGGCGCTCCGATGGTGTTTATGGGGCAACCCTTAGGTCAAAGTTACCGGTTACCTTTCAGGGATCAATGGGTAAATATGTACCAGGACTGGATTAATCCTGCTTCGGAAAGACCACAGGTTGAGGAAATGTACCGTCGTATTAATAAAGCCCGTGAAGAAACGCCTGAACTTAGAAGCCAGCCTCGTTTTTTCCTGAACCAACTATGTGGTGGTTTTTACGAGGAAATATTTTCAATAGCACGATGGATAAGTTCTGATGATGTTGATTCCGTTATCCTGGTTTTCGTAAACCTTGATACCAGTCATACGCATGCAGCTACTTTTGCCATCCCAAGATCTATCAGACTTACCGGTGAATATAATGTTCGGAATTTAATAGCTGAAGATCCGGAAGCAAATTTATGGCCGATATATCGTATGGCCGAAGATATTTACAACAATGGAATTTATGTCAGATTCTCATTTCCAAATGAAACTCAATACCTGAAACTGGTGAGGAAATAATCTACCATTAAAGAAATAAAAGCTGAATAACATGAGTACAATTCTTGATACAAAACTGTTACACCCGAGAGATCAAATAGTATTAGTGATTAGCCGCATATATAATCGCGGTATGACAACAACCTCCGGTGGAAATATTTCTGTTATAGATGAAAACGGAGATATTTGGGTTACACCATCGGGTGTTGATAAAGGTACTCTTAGGGCTTCCGATATTATGTGTGTTAAAAATGATGGTACAATTTCAGGAAAGCATAAACCATCATCAGAATTTCCCTTTCATAAAGCAATCTATGAAATACGACCTGATATAAAAGCAATTATCCATGCGCATCCACCCGCTTTAGTATCATTTAGTATTGTAAGGGAAATACCAAACACAAATATAATTTTACAGGCAAAAAATATTTGTGGACCTATTGGTTACGCAACATATGAACTTCCGGGGAGTCAGGCATTAGGTGATAAAATAGCCCTGGAATTCAAGAAAGGATATAAGGCAATTATTATGGAAAATCACGGCACTGTGCTGGGTGGAACGGATCTGGTTGATGCTTTCCAGCGATTTGAGACCCTTGAATTTTGTGCACGTACCATTCTATATGGAAACACAATTGGGAAACCAAATTATTTAAAAGACAACCAGATAGACGAATTCGAATCTCAAATTCCGCAACAGTTGCCCGAAATGGAGAAAGTAACCTATCCGCCAGATGAACGGGAAAAGCGGGCTGAAATCTGTAATATTGTGCATAGAGCATGCAATCAGGGTCTAATGATTAGTTCCTATGGAACAGTATCTACCCGGTGGCTGGGAAACGATTTTTTAATCACACCAAC
>JAHEEB010000347.1 GCA_024640925.1 Bacteroidota bacterium
GTTTCGGGAGACTTGACCTATAACCCAATTATTGACCAGCCAGGCACTTATATTTTAACAGTCAGGAAAACCAGCACAGGCTGTGTAAGCGTCGGCGCTATTGAAGTTTCTCAGGACACAACTGCGCCCCAACTGGTTATCAGTGCACCAGAGCAACTTACCTGTTCACGTAACCAGATTCAGATAAATGCATCATCAGCAAACACAAATGTGTCATATTTCTGGACTACCTCTGGAACAGGAAGTATTAAACCAGGTGATGAAGTAGTTCGTAATCCGATAGTATACACCCCGGAAACATACACCGTAAAACTCACAGACCTAGGTAATTACTGCATTTCAACTCAAAGCATTACAGTTACAGAAAACAGAACAGTGCCTGATATCAATATAAATAAATCACCTGTTCCAATAACATGTTCGGTAAAACAGGTAGTATTATCCGAAAGTTCACTTACCCCAAATACTACTTATTTGTGGACCGGCCCAGGTAACATTTCTAATCCGATATCCAAAACTACGGCAGTTGATGCAACAGGAACATACTCCTTGCTGGTAAGAAACCCAATAAATGGTTGTTCATCAAAAGATAGTGTGACAGTAACTTCTGATATGACTATTCCAAATATTTGGGTTAATGTAAACCCAGATGTACTTAATTGTGTTAACACTCAGGTTCAGATAAAAGGAAATTCTTCCACCTCAAATGTCACTTACTTTTGGAGTGGACCAGGAAATATAACCGACCCGACAATTAAAGAACCTTTCACCGATGCTCCCGGAAGCTATCTGTTAACAGTAACTTCAACAATAAATGGATGCACAAACACAGCAGCAGTTTCTGTAATAAAAAACATTACTTTACCAGCAGCACCTGTTATAGCAAATAACTATTCATGCCATGGAGCACCAGCAGTCACTCTTGCTGCCATTGGAAACAACATTCAATGGTACAGTAACCCTGCTTTGGGATCAACCTATAGAATACAATCAGGAAACACATTTACACCATCAACAGCGATAGCTTTAGGTAACTATTATTATTTCGCCACCCAGACCGATTTGGTCAGTTTGTGTGAAGGGCCGGCAGCGCAGGTAACTTATTCGGTTTTGGCTTTACCAGCTATACCTATAACGATAGACAAATCAATATGTGAAGGACTTACAAACCCGGCTTTAGAAGCCAATGGCACCAATATTAAATGGTATAACGCACCTGGAGGAATAACTTTAGCAACTGGTAATCAGTATACTCCTCCGGCATCAATAGTTTCAGCAGGCACATATACCTACTTCGCAACCCAAACCGATGGCTTTGGTTGTGAAAGTACTGAGAAACCAGTAAGTCTTACAATTCATCCAATACCAGCGAAACCATTATTAGATAAATCGGAAGCTGAGATATGTTTTAACAACACCAATCCTACTTTTAATGCAACAGGAACAGATCTTAAATGGTATTCGAGTTCATCGTTACCGGCACCTATTAAAACCGGCAGTGCTTTTACATCAACAGAAACAAGCATTGGTAGTTACTACTATTATGTTACACAATCGAGTACATTTGGATGTGCCAGCCCCTATGACAGTGTGAATTTGAAAATACTTCCATTGCCGCAGAAATACATAGTTACCGGTGGTGGTGTTTATTGCACTAACCAAAGCGGCGTTAGTGTCGGACTTAGTGGTTCCCAGACTAATGTGGCTTATCAACTCTTGCTTAATGGAACAACTGTTATTACCTCAATGAATGGTACAGGGAATCCGCTCGACTTCGGCCAGCAAAAAGTTGCTGGCAATTATACCGTTACTGCAACAGCAAATAATTCCTGCATCGAAACTATGGCCGGAGGTGTTTCAATAGTTACAAACCCTCTGCCGGGTATTTCCGGATCAATAACCGGACCTATAAATGTTTGCGAAGGCTCTTCAAACAATACCTATTCCATTTCTCCAATTTCAAATGCAACATCATACATATGGAGTGTTCCAACAGGTGCAATTATTAGTTCAGGGCTAAACTCCAATACTATCACTGTTGATTATGGAATGGGGTCTGTAACCGGCAACATTAATGTCTATGCCCAAAACAGCTGCGGTACAGGAACCATTTCGCCCGATTTGCAGGTTATTATTGCCAAGTTGCCCATTACCCCTTCGAATATTCTGCTGACAGGCAACAATAATACAATTTGTCCTGGTGATACAGCAATATATGAAGTAAATATGATAACCAATGCCAGTTCTTATGAATGGGTACTCCCAACAGGAGCATCAATAATTTCAGGAACAGGTACACGACAAATCAAAGTGATTTTTGCATCTAATGCGGCTCAGGGTAGCCAATTGGTTATGGTTCGTGGTGTTAATAGCTGCGGTACAGGACCTTATTCTGCTCCCTATGTTATAACTGTAAATTCAAATCCCTCGGTTAATGCCGGAATTGACCAGAATATCTGTAAAATCACAACAGCATTACAAGGTACATCAATCCCATCAGGAGGATCCGGATTATGGAAACTTATATCAGGTTCGGTTATTATCACTGATAATACGAATAATACATCAACAATAACTTCTGTAACCCAGGGAGGAAATATTCTTGAATGGACGATTATCGAAAATGGATGCAGTGCAAGTGATCGGGTAACAATTTATAATAATCAGGTAAATGTTGAAGCTGGTGAAAGTAAAACCACTTGTTCATCGGATATAGCATTAAATGGTAGTTCGGTACCCACAGGTTCTACAGGTTTATGGAGTGTTGTTTCCGGTTCTGCATCCATTGCTGCTGCTTCGCAAGCGAGCACTACTGCAACTAATTTTGGATATGGCGACACTAAAATCTATTGGACAATTTCCAAAAACGGATGTAAATCTACTGATTCTGTATCTATAACCAATTACAGGCCATCAACACCAGTTGCAGGGCCTAATCAGACACTTTGTTCTAATCAAACCAGGATGGCTGCAAACCAACCTGTTTATGGTACAGGGCTATGGTCTATATATTCCGGATCTGCCAATATTCTGTCTCAGACACAATTTAACACACAAATAACAACTGTTGGGAATGGTAAAAACATTCTTATGTGGACAATTACAAACCAGACATGCAGCCTGTCTGATACAATAACCGTATGGAACAATTCTAATTCTACGGAAGCTGGCTTTGGCCAGGTTTTATGTGATAATCGTACCACTCTGGCCGCAACAGCTCCTTCCGAAGGCGCAACAGGGCAATGGTCTGTTCTGCAAGGCTCCGCAACATTCCTTGATTCAAAGAAATATAATACAAAAGTCTCCGGATTGGCTAGTGGTGTAAACAGGCTGATTTGGGCAATTTCAAAAACCGCATGTACAAATACAGACACAGTAACATTAATAAGTAATCAGCCTACAATAGCAAATGCTGGTCCAGATATGGAAATACCCAGCAGCTCAGTGACTCTTGGAGGCAATCCACCTGTGATTGGTACAGGCAGATGGACCGTAATAAGCGGTTCGGCAATTTTTACAAACGACACCATTTTTAATACAACAGCATCCGGCCTAAATCCGGGAATTAATGTCTTCCGATGGACAATTAGTTATAAGGGCTGTACGACATATGATGATATACAAATAAAGAATGGAACCCTGGAATCTATTGATGCAGGTCAAAACCAGACGATTTGTACAAGTACTACCCAGCTGGAAGCTTTAAAGCCATTATATGGATTTGGAACATGGACCGTACAGAAAGGCTCAGCCCGCTTTGAAGACAATGAGCAATACAATACAAAAGTTTATGATCTTATACCTGGAGAAAATATTCTTCGGTGGTCTGTATCATTAGGTGGGGCAGCGTTTTATGACACAGTTGTAATAGTTAACAACCAACCTACCACAGCAATAGTTGGTTCAAAACAAAACCTTTGTGCTAATTCGTCAGTATTAACCGGGAATATGGCAATAGAAGGCACAGGACGCTGGACACTTGAGGGAGGTTCGGCAACCATAACCAATCCTTTTTTAGAAAACTCAACGGTTTTAAATTTGGGAAGTGGTGATAACAGCTTCCGGTGGACAATTACAAAATCAGGTTGTGTATCATCGGCATTACTGATAATAAGTAATAATTTAACAACAACGGCATATGCAGGCGAGGACCAGGTAATATGTGAAGACAACACAACATTGTCACCAAATTCACCCTCAATCGGTATTGGAGAATGGAGTGTTCGCAAAGGTGCCGGAAAATTTTCGGGATACGAGGTTTCGGGTCTGGCTCCCGGAGAAAATATTTTAAGATGGAAAATCAGCAAGAAGAATTGCTCATCATACGACGATGTAATTATTATTAGTCATAAACCCACCAGCCCAAATGCAGGAAATAGTACAATTATTTGTGGAGATTCAATAAAACTTTCAGCAAATAAGCCCAATGTTCTTATTGGTGAATATGGTAGGTGGTCATTAATGAATGGTGCCGGTAACTTCGCAGATACTACAGCAGATATTACTCTTGTAAAGCAACTGGCTCAAAGTATTAATGTGTTCCGATGGACAATATTTAATACTGGCTGTACTGCATATGATGATGTGGAAATTACCAACGCCTTAGTGAAATCTGATGCTGGATACGATGTTACCACCTGTGATAATCATGTAATTCTCGATGCAAATAATCCAAGTATAGGTGTTGGGGAATGGTCTTTAATAGGTGGTTCCGGAACAGCAATTTTCGATAATTCAAATAGTCCGAATACTGAAGTAACTGGCCTGGATCAGGGAGTTAATTATCTGCGGTGGACTATCAGAAATTACACCTGCAGTTCATTTGATGATGTAAAAATTACAAATAATTCTCCGAGCGTTTCATTTGCCGGAGGTGATCAAAGTATATGCACTAACACAACGATAATGGCAGCCCGGATACCTCTTGTCGGACAAGGGACATGGTCGGTATTAAATGGTTCCGGGGCATTTACTGACTCAACTGCGTTCAATACGGTTGTAAACAATATTGGCTCAGGGACAAATACCTATCGATGGACAATTACTAATAATAGCTGCACTTCGATAGATGAAGTTGTGATAAGCAATATTAAACCATACAATACTTTTGCCGGAGTAAATCAAGTTATTTGCGATGATTCTGCAACCTTAAGTGCAAACCAACCTCCGATTGGCATAGGTGTCTGGAGTATCATCCGGGGAGCTGGCACTTTTGAAAATGCATACAATCCGGCAACTACAATTGTTAACCTGGCTTCTGACACAAACTTGTTACGTTGGACGGTCACAAACAAGAATTGTGTAGAACATAAAGAAATAAAAATTACTAACAATATGCCATCGCAGGCAAATGCAGGTGCTGATAGGGTTATTTGTTCAGATAACATTGCTTTGGATGGCAACATACCAACACAAGGAACCGGTGAGTGGTCACTCATAAGTGGTTCGGGAACTTTCATAAATATGAATACATACAATTCGGTAGTTCAGGGGCTAATGCTTGGTAAAAATGTATTGCAATGGAAGTTAACTAAACGAAACTGTTTTACTTATGATGATGTTATTATAACCAATGATTTGC
>JAHEEB010000348.1 GCA_024640925.1 Bacteroidota bacterium
TTTTGATATAACTCATAAAATCATATATTTCAGTGCCAGTGCCTCGGATTTAAAAAAATATACCGACTCAAAAAGAGAGGAAGAGGAAATAGGAATTGGAGGTATTAACAACCTTTTTATCTGGTCAGCTTCTTTGAATAAGGATGATTTCACTCCTAAAAAGTTACCTTTTAACCATATTGACTATAGCTGTACACACCCATTTATTACTGATGATGGTCAAACTCTTTACTTTTCTTCTAATATGCTGGGAAGTTATGGAGGATTCGATCTTTATGTGGTGAAGAAAACATCTACCGGATGGGGACCTCCGGAAAATCTTGGAAGAAAAATAAATACTGTTTTAAATGAAGGTTATCCATATGTAAACGATGGCTATTTATATTTTTCATCGGATGGCCATCCTGGTTTTGGTGCATTGGATATTTTCCGCTACAACTTTACAACCCAGGAGATAGAGAATTTGAACAAACCTGTGAATTCTTCCTATGACGACTTTTCCTACATACAAAACAATGAAGCTGAAGGGTATTTCTCATCGAACAGAAATAGTATAGATGGAAGCGACTTAATATTTCGTTTTAAAAGCAGCGATCCTGAAGTTTTAAAGAAAATAACATCTGAACCTACTACAAGCTTAGAAATCTCAAAATTGGAAATATCGGCTGTGAATTTTCTCACGGGCGACTCCCTTCCTAACATTAATATCAGAGTTTCCAACTCGCAAGGGTTTGTGGAATTGAAAAGGACTGATTTATCGGGTAAAACTGTAATTAACCTTCCTTACGGACAATACAAATTAACAGGTTCGAACAATGACTTTAAAACTGACAGTATACCAGTTATCGTTAATAGCCAGCGAGCTACTCAAACATTGCAGTTAAAACCCGGTTCAAATAATACACAAAAATTTATATACCGAAACTTGTCTTTCAATTACGAAAAGGCTATGGTTAGTGAAAAGTCTACAGCTATTATAGATAAACTTGCCACTTTCCTGACACAAAATCCTTCACTTTCAATCGAAATCAGAGGATATACCGATAGCAGGGGCGAAAGCTATTATAATTCGATGATTTCCGAAATGATGGCAAAATCTGTTATGAATTACCTGATTCAAAAAGGTGTTAACGAAAGACGTATTAAAGCCAAAGGATACGGAGATACAGAAATACTTAACAAATGTGGCAAAGGCATCCAATGCACAGAAGAAGAGCATGCCTTTAATAAACGGATTGAGATAACACTTAATCCTTAAGATACTATTTAAGTATCAACTACAGCTTAACATCTATTCCGACTTTAGCAAATCCTTCGAAGTAATAGTTAGGTCCAAAGTGAAAATTAAGTGGCATAATTTCAAATGAAACACGGCTTTTTTGCGGGTTAATCCGAATTCCTCCTCCGAAATATCCTCCAACATTAGATTCTTTAAAATATTCCGATTGTACTACATCTTCCTGGTCTCCCCCTGTACCCAACAAACCCTTGGTTGTGTTTATCACTCCACCAGCTCCAATTGTAAGGGCAAAAGCTTTTATATGAATCAAATCAAAATATATGATGGTTTCCAGATTTATTGAATTGCACCACTGATCCCTTGCATCAAGTACATATTTTCCACTAAAGTACCCGACCGTTAAGTTTGGGTTAAGTCGTAACCGGTCTTTCCAAAGTTCCCTCTGATACCCTACTGATAACATTGCACCTAAGCCTGTGACCTGGCTTCCGTCATAAATCCCAGGTCCCATTCCATATTTAAGAGAGTTTTTTGAGAACTCCTGACATTGTCCCTGATAGTTTATACAAAGGATGAATGAGATTACAACGATTAAGCTTTTTAATTTTTTCCCCATAATGATTTTTTGTTATAGATGAGATTTTATCCTTATGGTTGCTTATCTGCAAATCTTTTAAATAGATAAGATGGATAGTATACATATCCTCAATTTACAAGCAATTAGAGATTTATAACTTCATTATAGAAACCTTTAAGGTTTTATTATATTTGAGTTTTAAATATCCGATAAATGAAGAGGAGATTTACTATACTATTCGTTGTGGCTACACTGGCTATATTTTTGTGTTTTTCTTTCCAAAAAAAACCCGATGTTTATCTTTTTTCATATTTCAAAGACAAAGGAAAAGATGGGTTACACCTGGCATACAGTTATGATGGTTACATCTGGAAGGCATTGAAAAATGACAGTAGCTTTGTAAAACCACAGGTCAGTAAGGATAAACTGATGCGAGACCCTTGCATTATTCAGGGAGCTGATGGCAAATTTCATATGGTTTGGACAGTAAGCTGGACTGCCAGGGGAATTGGTTATGCTTCATCAGAAGATCTTATCCATTGGTCGGAACAACAGTATATTGGAGTAATGGAAGATGATACAGCTGTTAGAAACTGTTGGGCTCCGGAAATTATATACGACTCAAAAGAAGAATTCTATATGATATATTGGGCCAGCACAATACCTGGCAGATTTAGTGAAGGCGACTCGAGCAGCGAAAGTGGATATAATCACCGTATATATTACACAACTACCAAAGACTTTAAAGAGTTTAGTGATACGAAACTTCTTTACGACCAAGGTTTTAGTGTAATTGATGCTGTAATTAAATTTTATGATAACCAATATTATATGTTTCTAAAAGATGAAACCCGTTTTCCGAAACCTGAAAAAAACCTCCGCATTGCAACAAGTGCATACTTAACCAACTCATACTCAAAAGCTGGTGAATCAATATCTCCCAAGGATATCTGGGTTGAAGGACCAACCATTGAAAAAATAGGAAATAAATACATTCTTTATTTCGATATGTACCGTAACCACAAAATGGGGGCAGTACAATCCATTGATCTTAAAACCTGGACTGATGTTTCTGAAAAGATTAGTTTTCCAAACGGAGTAAGACATGGAACTATTTTCAGAGTTCCGCAAAAAGTTCTTGATAATTTGTTAAAACTGTAAAAAACAATACAATGAAAAGAAAATACAATTTTGGTCTTCCCATATTTCTGATTTTTGCAGCATTTACAATCCTCACATCATTTATTAGGAACAGAAACGAAAAAATCGATGTTTTTTTGGTGGGCGATTCAACCGTCAAAAACGGACAAGGTGATGGTGCCGGAGGTCTTTGGGGCTGGGGAGATCCGTTAAAATATCATTTTGATACAACTAGAGTAAACATCGAAAATCATGCCCTTGGGGGAACCAGTAGCCGATCATTTCAAACGGGGGGATTATGGCAGAAAGTCCTCGATAAAGTTGGCTCGGGCGATTATGTGTTTATTCAATTCGGACATAATGACAACGGATCTTACAATACCGACAGGGCACGAGGAACTATCAAAGGTACGGGAAACGATACTGTTCATGTTATTATGGAAAGTACCGGAAATCGAGAAATTATTTATACTTACGGTTGGTATCTTAGAAAATATATAGCCGATACACGTGCAAAAGGTGGTATTCCGGTTATTGTATCCCCTATTCCACGTAACGATTGGGAAAATGGCAAAATAAAATATAACGACCCCGATTATTCCAGATGGGCCAGGGAGGTTGCTAGCTCGGAAAAAGTTGCTTTTATCGATTTGAATGCAAAGATGACCTCTTTTTTAAACAACCTGGGAGAGAGCAATGTCACAGGCAAATACTTTTTTGCACGGGATCATACTCATACAACTGCTGAAGGAGCCATTCTGAATGCAAGACTTGTTGCTCAGGGAATTTTAGAAATAAAAGGTTGCAAGCTGGCAAAATACGTAATAGAAAATCCGGTCTATAATTTCCCGGTAAAAATCAGGGTTTTTACTATTGGCGATTCTACCGTTGCTAAGGGTAAAGACGGAATTCAGGGTTGGGGAGCCGAAATTGACAAATATTTCGATTCTACGAGGGTTATGGTTGTAAATAAAGCCCGTGGAGGAAGGAGCAGCAGAACTTACATGTATGAAGGAATTTGGCATGAAACCCTAAAAGAAATTAAGCCCGGCGACTATGTACTTGTTCAGTTTGGTCACAACGATGGTGGAGCCATTGACAAAGAAAAAATGCGAGGTTCAATCAAAGGTACAGGAACCGATAGCATAATTGTTCAGCGCGAAGATGGTAAAACAGAAATCGTTCACTCTTATGGCTGGTATTTAACCAAATATATTAAGGATGCCAAAGCTCTGGGAGCAACGCCAATTGTTTGCTCTCCGATTCCACGCCGCGAGTGGACAGAAAATAAAATCATACGGGCTTCGGAAGATTATGGCAAATGGGCAAAAGAGGTTGCTGAGAAAGAAAATGTCTGCTTTATCGATTTGAACGAAATAGTCGCTCTGAAATATGAAGCACTTGGCCAGGACACGGTCGCTGCTGAGTTCTTCCTGGAAGATCACACTCATACTACAGCTAAAGGAGCCGACCTGAACGCACAATCGGTTGTAGAGGGTTTAAAAGACAAGAAATGTAAACTGAGAAATTACCTGGCATATTGATACATTTCCAAAGCCCAGGTAATATCATATCATCTTTTGCCTTTTTATAATCATCATTTTTTATGAATTAACTGAATCGAATTTGTATTGTATTACTGAAAGATACGTAAATATTTAAACATTAAGAGTTTCTAAAATAGAATAATCCAGGAATAATTGTGTTGGATTTTTTCGTAAAATTGGGTATCAATAAATTCTACAACTAAATCAAATGAAAAAGATTGTTTTCCTGGTTTTGCTTTTTGTGATTTCTTCGTTCTTATATAGTCAGAACAAACTGCCAATGAATTTCGAATTTGGCAGTGCACATACAGTTCCTGGGTTTATACCTTTAGATTCTAACACAATTTATTCGCCAATATTGGGTTATGGGTTCGATTATCAAAGTTCAGTTAAAATAATAGCCCGACATAAAGGCAAGGATCTTGAGCATGAGGTGTGTACGGCTACCAGGCCATTTTATTTTTCAGCCAGGTTGCCTGAAGGCAATTATAAAGTAACACTCATCCTTGGAGATATTGAAGGTATAAGTAACACCACGGTTAAAGCTGAATCTCGCAGGTTGATGCTTGAGAATATTGAAACAAATTTTGGTGAGATTAAAGAATGCACATTTCTGGTAAATATCCGCAGTCCGAAAATAAACGATAGTCTGGCTATTAAACTAAAACCACGTGAACTTCCTTACCTTAACTGGGATGATAAACTCACTCTTGAATTTAATGGTAGCAAACCCTGTGTTTGCGGTATAAAAATAGAACCTGCACATGATATAAGAACCATATTTCTGTGTGGAAATTCAACGGTTACCGACCAGAACAACGAACCTTGGGCTGCCTGGGGGCAAATGATACCCCGCTTTTTCAATGATAAGGTAGTTATTGCCAACTTTGCCGAATCGGGAGAGTCTCTTCAAAGTTCTTATGCTTCTAATCGCCTGGCTAAGGTATTAAGCCTTATTAAACCTGGAGATTATGTTTTTATTGAGTTTGGACATAACGATCAAAAAATTAAGGGAGAAGGCAATGGCGCCAATGGATCTTACTCCGATTACTTACGAAAATACATCGATAAAT
>JAHEEB010001101.1 GCA_024640925.1 Bacteroidota bacterium
TCACCCAATCACTAACCAGAATGTTAATTTTTTATAAAAACATTCTGAACCGGACTTTTAAATTTTAACTGTCAGAATAATTCGTATGCCTGATAAATCGCCAGCAACAAGGCATGATATAGATTATTTGAAACCAAAACACAACAATAATTTAAGGATAACTGTATTTGATAAGTTCTGTAAAACAATTACATATATTCTATGAATCTTTTTACTTTTGTGAATCAGATAAACAACAAAAACCAATGGCAAAGAAAGAGGATAAACCTGGTTTTTTAGACAAGTTGCGATATAAATACCGGTTATCAGTCTATCGTGACGAGACTTATGAAGAAGTTTTGAACTTTCGTCTTTCGAGGTTAAATGTATTTACTATCGGAGGTACACTTAGTATACTATTAATTATATTGGTTGTAATGATTGTAGCGTATACGCCAGTCAGAAATTTTATACCTGGTTACCCTGATGAACATACCATTCAAAATATATATGAAAACTCACGGCGGGTCGATTCGTTGATTGAAGAGCTTGATAAGCGTGACAGGTATTTTGATAATATTAAGGCAATTATATCGGGTAAACAGCCTAACAATTACGACAATGTTCAGGATACAAGCAAACGATATACAGAAATTACATTTGAACGTTCATCGGAAGATTCGGCCATTCGTCAAAAATTTGAAGAAAATTCGGAATTTGACCTTTCTCTTATGGAACCAAAAGGTTCAATCAGGAGCATATCACAGATGCATTTTTTCCCACCAGTAAAAGGACTTATCACGAATAAATTCAATTCAGGTCAGGATCATTATGGATTGGATATTGTCTCAGCTGCAAACGAAGTAGTAAAAACCACCCTAGATGGCACGGTAACTATGGCCACCTGGACTCTGGATACTGGTTGGATAATTGAGGTTCAGCATTTAAACAATCTTATTTCGATCTATAAACATAATTCTGAGCTCCTAAAACGAGTGGGCGATTATGTAAAAGCAGGAGAACCGGTTGCTATTATTGGCAACTCCGGGGAACTTACCAGTGGCCCTCACCTTCATTTCGAGTTGTGGTATAACGGAGCACCTCTTAATCCGGAGGATTATATATCTTTCTAAGCTTTGTACGTTTTTAAATGAAGAAACATATAGCTATACTAGGCTCTACTGGTTCTATAGGTACCCAAGCCTTAGATGTTATTAGTCAACATAAAGATGTTTTCAAAGTTGAAGTATTAACCGCCCAGCAAAACTCAAAACTATTAATTGAGCAAGCTATAAAATTTTTACCCGGTCACGTTGTTATCACTGACCACGAAAAATATAATGAGGTAAAAGAAGCCCTTAAGAATCTTCCTGTTGAAGTTCATTCTGGTTCCGACTCACTCAGACAGGTTGCATCGCTAGATTCAGTTGACCTGGTACTCACTGCCCTGGTAGGATATTCCGGACTATTCCCAACAATTAGTGCCATTGAAGCAGGTAAAACTATTGCCCTGGCAAATAAAGAGACACTAGTAGTTGCCGGGGAATTAATTACCAGTCTGGCACGAACACGAAAGGTCGATATTTATCCGGTAGATTCAGAGCATTCAGCCATATTTCAATGTCTGGCAGGAGAGACTCACAACCCTATTGAAAAAATATATTTAACAGCTTCGGGTGGACCCTTTCGGGGTAAAACACTTAAAGACCTTGAAAAGATAACAAAACTCGATGCGTTAAAACACCCCAATTGGGAAATGGGCAAAAAGGTAACTATCGATTCGGCAAGCTTAATGAACAAAGGACTCGAAGCCATTGAAGCAAAGTGGCTTTTTGGTCTGCAACCCGAACAAATTGATATTATTGTACATCCACAGTCTATTGTACACTCCATCGTGCAGTTTATAGATGGTTCGATGAAAGCACAAATGGGGTTGCCTGATATGCGTTTACCCATTCAATATGCCCTTGGTTATCCATTCAGACTTAAATCAGATTTTAACCGGTTTAATTTTATAAATTATCCCCAACTTACCTTTGAAAAACCCGACACAAAGGTGTTCCATAATCTTAACCTTGCTTTCGAAGCAATGCAAAAGGGAGGCAATATGCCATG
>JAHEEB010000349.1 GCA_024640925.1 Bacteroidota bacterium
CGGATTGAGTGGAAGTGGAAAATCTTCTCTGGCATTTGACACAATTTATGCTGAGGGACAAAGAAGGTATATCGAAACTTTATCGGCTTATGCACGTCAGTTTTTGGGAAATATGGAACGCCCCGATGTCGATAAAATAACTGGACTTAGCCCAGTTATAAGTATTGAGCAAAAAACAACAAATAAGAACCCTCGTTCTACGGTAGGAACTACCACTGAGATATATGATTTTCTCCGTCTGCTTTATGCAAGAGCATCATATGCTTATTCATACAACACGGGCGAAAGAATGGTAAAATATACCGATGAGCAGATTCTCAATCTGATCATTAAGCAATTTGAAGATAAGAAAATCTATATTCTGGCACCCGTTGTAAAGAATCGAAAAGGTCATTACAAGGAGTTGTTTGAACAAATTCTGAGAAAAGGTTATTTGCATGTCCGTATCGATGGTGTTTTATCGGAAATAAAGCACGGACTCAGACTCGATCGGTATAAGAACCATAGTATAGAGATTGTAATTGATAAACTTTCTATTGATTCAGGTGAGCATGAAATAAAGCGATTGAAAAAATCGATTGATTCGGCCATGAACCATGGGAAAGGCATCATGGCAGTTTTAGAGAAAGATAACAAGCAGCTTAAATATTTTAGCCGACAGTTAATGTGCCCTACAACGGGTATTTCATACAACGAACCAGCCCCCCACAGTTTCTCCTTCAATTCGCCCCAGGGCGCATGTCCACATTGTAACGGACTAGGTGTTATTAATCAAATCGATCTGGAAAAGATTATTCCGGATGCAAAAAAGAGCATAAGTAAAGGAGCTATTGAGCCACTCGGTCCACATAAAAATTCTTTGATTTTCTGGCAATTGGAAGCAATTTCAAGGAAATATCAATTTAGTCTCGATTCTCCATGGAAAAACATACCAGAAGAAGCTCAGCATGTTATCCTTTATGGTTCCGAAGAGTCATTTAAACTCGAAAACACACCTCTTGGAGCTTCCTCAAATTATTTCCTTAGTTTCGAAGGAATAGTCAATTACATAGCAAATCTTCAGAGCAATTCCGATAGTATTGAAGAAACTCAGAATTGGTCAATGCAGTTTATCAAAAAGATAACCTGTCCCGAGTGTAAAGGCCAACGATTAAAGCCAGAATCGCTGCAGTTTAAAATTCATGATAAAAACATAGCCGAGCTTTCATCAATGGATATCAGGGAATTGGCTCAATGGCTCAATACAGTGGAACAATTTCTAGATGAGAAGCAGAAGAAAATAGCAGTTGAAGTACTTAAAGAATTACGCACACGAGTTAGATTCTTAATTGATGTTGGTCTAAATTATCTTTCACTTAATATGCCCTCACGGAGTCTTTCCGGAGGAGAAAGTCAACGAATAAGACTTGCCACCCAGATAGGATCTCAATTAGTAAATGTATTGTATATTCTTGACGAACCCAGTATAGGACTTCATCAACGAGATAATATTAAATTGATAGACGCCCTGAAAGCATTACGTGATGCCGGAAACTCCATCATTGTTGTAGAGCACGATAAAGAAATGATTTTATCGGCAGACTACCTGATAGATCTTGGACCATTGGCAGGAGTGCATGGTGGTGAAGTTGTGTTTGCCGGATTACCAAAAGATTTGGATACTTCAGAGGGACTTACAGCCAAATATCTGAATGGCGAAAAGAAAATTGAATACCCGGCAGAGAGGAGGAAAGGCAATGGCAGTTATCTTGAGCTGACAAAGGCATCGGGCCATAATTTAAAAAATGTTGATCTAAAAATTCCTCTCGGTTTGTTTATTTGTATTACAGGAGTTTCCGGAAGTGGAAAATCATCGTTAATAAACGAAACTTTATACCCGATATTAAGCAGGCATTTTTATCGATCCAAGATAGAAGCGCTGGATTATGAAGAAATTATAGGGCTCAAGAATATTGACAAAGTAATTGATGTTGATCAGTCGCCGTTGGGTCGCACACCAAGGTCAAATCCAGCAACATATACAGGCGTGTTTTCTGATATTCGTACTCTTTTTACTCAAACAAGAGAGGCAAAAATACGCGGATACAAACCTGGCAGGTTTTCATTTAATGTTAAGGGGGGACGATGTGAAACATGCCAGGGAGCAGGTGTTCAAACAATTGAGATGAACTTTATGCCCGATGTGTATGTTGTATGCAGAGACTGTGGCGGAAAACGATATAATCGTGAGACCCTGGAGGTAAAATACAAGGGACGTTCGATAAGTGATGTACTGGATATGACAATAAACCAGGCAGTAGATTTTTTTGAAAACATACCCTCTATCATTAAAAAAATTAAAACTATTCAAAAGGTTGGTCTGGGTTATATAACTCTTGGTCAGCCATCTACAACCTTATCAGGAGGAGAGAGTCAACGAATTAAGCTGGCAGCTGAGCTTTCGAAGCGCGACACCGGCAATACCCTTTACATTCTTGATGAGCCAACAACAGGATTACATTTCGAAGATATCAGGGTACTGCTCGATGTGTTACAGAAGTTAGTAAATAAAGGCAATACCGTACTTGTTATTGAGCATAATATAGATGTAATAAAAGTTGCCGATTATATTATAGATATGGGTCCCGAAGGTGGGGGAGCTGGAGGTGAAATTTTGTGCGAAGGAACCCCTGAAGAAATTATCAATAAATCGAAAAGCTATACAGCACAATATTTAAGAAAGGAACTGGAACAATAATTCTTATATTTACACGCTTTTTTATCTATTTGGATAAAAAGCAAAATATCAACTTGAAAATTTAGATTTTATGGACAATTCGAAAAGTGAAGAAAAAATCAGACTAGCCTTTAAACGTAAAGATTGGAGTGAAATAAAAACTTACGATAGTTGGAAGATATTCAAAATAATGGCAGAATTCGTTGAAGGATTCGAGAAACTTGCCCGTATCGGACCATGTGTTTCTATTTTTGGTTCTGCACGCACACAACCTGGTAGCAAGTATTATAAACTTGCCGAAGATATTGCCTATCAGCTTACTCAACATGGATATGGAGTAATAACAGGTGGTGGTCCTGGTATAATGGAAGCCGGTAATCTTGGAGCAAAACGAGGGAAAGGCCGTTCAGTAGGGATAAATATTGCTTTGCCATTTGAGCAGGAACCCAACTATTTTATTGATAATGATAAATTAATAACTTTCGACCATTTTTTTGTTCGTAAGGTGATGTTTATGAAGTATGCTCAAGGTTTTATTGTATTGCCCGGAGGATTTGGCACTTTCGATGAATTATTTGAAGCACTTACTCTGATTCAAACTGGAAAAATTGGACGATTTCCAATAATTCTGGTTGGAAAAGAATATTGGGGAGGGTTGATTGACTGGATAAAAAACAAGATGCTTGAAGAAGAAAAAAATATTGCTATAGAAGATGTTGATCTATTTTCTGTAGTGGATACTGCAGACGAAGCAGTCGATCAAATCGATAAGTTTTATTCAAAATACTTATTGAGCCCGAATTTCTGATAATTGAACCGGATAATTTTATTTTTTAGTCTACTTTAAAAAAAGTAATTAACAATTTTACAGGTCTAATTATCAGTATTATATATTAACTTTGAGGTGGTTTTAAGCATACCTGCATTTTTACAGAAGGCCAGAAATGCTTATTTTTAGTAGTTATTAATTCAAATGCCTGATGATTAGATTGTTTGCGCTAACGATTTTTATGCTTGCAGGCATGGTTTTCAAAATCATGTTTCAGGGCGATGTTACTGTTACTCTTGATACCCCTACAGAGGTTGTTGCCGGTTCGGAATTTATAGTGCAGGTTACAATAAACAAAGGAGATGTTTCGTCCTTTTCGAGATTGTTACAGAATTTACCTGCTGGCCTAACCGCTTCATTAATGCAAAGTGCAAATGCCGATTTTAATTTTGAAGAAAAAAGGGTCAGGTTCATTTGGTTACGAATGCCCAGCAATAGTCAGGTTACAGTTGCTTATAAAGTTAAAGTTGATAAACGATTAAAAGGGAACTTCAATATTAATGGAAAATTCTCTTACATAGCAGATAATGAACGTCGTTCAGTAAATATTGAAAGTAATCAGATTACTATTCTACCATCACCGGATGTTGATCCCAAATATATTGTCGATATTAATGATTATGAAAGATTGGTTGTTCCATACGTGGCACCAGCTGAATCGGGGCCAAAAATTGCCTGTATCAGGCAACTGCCAGAGGTTTCATCGGATGGTAAAGGTTATATAATAAACCTTCTGGTGAGCAAAGAACGTAAGGAAAAATTTGCAAAAATTGAAGAGGTTATTCCTGCAGGATACAGAGCTGAGAGCGTAACGGATCGCGATGCTATTTTCACTTTTAAAAATGGAACAGCAAAATATTTATGGATGAACCTTCCGGCATCATCTTTCTTTATAGTTTCTTATAAATTGGTACCCATAGGAGGGAAATCGGCCTCGCCACTTATTAACGGTAAGTTTTCGTATCTTGAAGAAGATAAAACAATAAGTATTGAGATTAAGCAGACAGAACAAAATTTAGCTTCTATTAAAACTCCTGAAGAGCTTTACAATTTGCTTTCTTTATTAATTTCTGCACCGATAGCATCTCTGGAAGGAAAGAAAACTTCAGCTACTGAAACAACCCAACAAGCTAAAGTTGAAAAGACAGAAAAACCAGAAAAAGCTGAAAAACCAGAAAAGGTAAGACCGGAAAAATCGGAAAAGCCCGAAAAAGTAAGAACGAAAGAATCTCGTTCAAACACAAATTATTTGCTTGAACCTGAACAGGGAATTTATTATCGAGTTCAATTAGCTGCGGGTCACAATCCGGTTAATATCAGAAGGTATTTTAAGAAATATAATCTGGATAAGGAAGTTCGAAAAGAAGTTCATGAAGGCTGGCAAAAATACTCAGTGGGATCATTTACTGAATATAAAGATGCCCGCGATTACCGCATGCACATCTGGAATACAACAATTATCGACGATGCTTTTGTGGCAGCATATAATAACGGAGTCAGGATTACAGTGCAGGAAGCTCTCATGGTGGCTGACCAAAAATGGTACAAATAGGGTGTAACCTTACAGAGTGATTACGTATAAATAAATGATGCGGATAAAAAAGTTTAAATATTGTTCCCTGATAGTTTTAAGCTTGTTAAGCTATAAGGCTTTTGCTCAGCCTGGCGATCTCGAGGATCTTATATCAGGTCAAGTTGAGAACTGGAACCCGGTTTACAAACCTGTTATCGGTGTGGGAATAGGAGCGTTCAACTTTATGGGAGATATTAAAACTCCGGATCAAACCGCTTTTAACGGAAAGCTTGGTTACCAGGTTAATGTTGCAACCTTTGTTGATAACAATCATTATATCCGTGCAAATTTCTCTTTCACAACAGGCTCTTTTTCCGGAAATGAGAGATCGACAACCGACTTGAACCGTAATATGAATTTCAATACGGATATTTTAATTTTTGGTATTAATTTAAATTACGATTTCGATAATTTTTACAAAACCTATCGTAAAGTTCATCCTTATAT
>JAHEEB010001102.1 GCA_024640925.1 Bacteroidota bacterium
ATATGGATATTCTTAAGAGTTCCTCCATTTTCAGCTGAACACGCTAAACCTTCATATTTCATACAATTGTAAATCCTGTTTGAATAAACATAGGTATAGCTATTGTCTGGATATTCTAAATCCCAGGCATCTAAATATAGCCCAGAGGCCTCAGTATCGTGAAGCAAGTTGTGGTGTACCTTTCCATTATAAGAATGCTTAATATCCATGGCTGGCTGCCCGCCATCTGAATATCCCCCATGATGAACATTGTTATTCATCACTTCGAAATCTACACAGCCAGCAATTGTCAGGTTTTCCTGTTCCCCACTTCCAAACTTTCCTGAATTGGAAGCCAAAACTACTTCATTGCCATCAACGGTAATTGTTGTGTCATTCCACATTCCTATACCCGACGACCATGTATTGTATATGTAATTGTCCTTCACAGTAATAAATTTATTTTTTGCGGAGTATATGCCTGCAACAACTGAGTTTCTGACCTTAAAACCTTTTACTTTTATATATTTAGCATTAAAACTAATCAGAAACAGTCCTCCCCATCTAGGACTTGATAAATTGGGAGGATCAATATTTGTTCCATCTATAATTACCTTGTGGCCAGGATAGGCACTGTAAACAATATAATTATCAGCACTTCCAGAGTTTTTTACCATAACCTGTTCATTGTAAATTCCCTGTTTCACATACACCTTTTGTCCTGCTTTAAGGGTATTGGTAGCCTTTTGAATAGTTAACCAAGGTTGAGATTCTACTCCAGGATTTGAGTCGTTCCCATTTTTTGCAACGTAAAAGATATTTTCAGAGGATATGTTCTCCTTATCCGTTTCATTATAGGTGTAAGATTCTTCATATTCTCCAAGGTTTTCGTTAAGTAGTTCTTCGCTTTTCCCATTCGACTTTTCGCAAGAAATAATGATTATACTGATTAGGAGGCTTAATGCAAATAAAATTTGTTTATGCATATTTTTCTAATTAATGTATTTAAAACATAGAATTTGAGATTATAACAAACTGATGTTTTTCAATTTATTTCTTTTTTTCTCATTACTCTACTAATTATTGATAGTATCCAACCAATAAAAGAAATTAGGATAAAAGCTATAATCACTATTCCAATCCAAAAAACAACAACTGTAGCTTTAAAATAATACATTCCATCAAAGATATTAGTCTATGAGTACTGATGCAGGCCAAGTATTCGTTATTACTAACCAAAGAGCAATTCCAACTTTTATGATGATAAATATTTTGTGAAAAACAATTCGTTTTTTAGGCTATAAAACAACACATATTCTATTAAATTCTATTTGATAAAAGTCAAATATTGATGTATGCCTTATGCAAATTTTTTTAGCCTAACTACATTACCTATCCCTCATAAAAAGTAAAATATAATAAATATTATATCGAATAATTAATAGATATTATGGAGGTTATCTTTTTGTTCACTTAATTAAATCATTTTTGTCATTTCTCCTGTTTTAAGAGGAATATATTCAATAAACCTTATATCTCTGACGTACTCATGGTTTGCCCATAAGGTTTGATATCCCTTTAACATCCTAAGCCTTTTGATTAGCTTTTCAAATCTGGCCTTCTCGTATGCTGTTGCCTGCCTTTTATTGCCTACAGTACCTATTAGTTTGAAGCCAGATGGTTCAATAAATTTGTTTTTAAACAGTGACCGAAACCAAAAAAATTTACCTGTATTGACAAACAATACGCACACCTCTGGATTTTGCTCCACATTATAAGCCAGAGCCATTGTGTGCATATCAAAGTAAAAGCCTGTTTTATTATTGTTCAGAAACAGTGTGCCAATAGGTGTAACATTTGGATGTCCTTTTAAATCAATTGAAGCGATGGAGCAATACATTGAATTACTAATTAGTTTAGGGTAATAAGCAGTAATTTTAGCCCACATTTCATCTCTTATTTCCATTTCTTTAAATTATCTTATATGCAGTTGTAACCGGTAAATAAAAATACATTAAAATCAGAAATAATTACTGTTTCATTATTGGTAAATATTGATGCATGATAATCAGTTCAAAGGATAATCTGCCCCATGGGGCAGATTATCCTTT
>JAHEEB010001103.1 GCA_024640925.1 Bacteroidota bacterium
AAGGTTCGATTTTTCATCACCATAAATAGGGGGTATAGGAATATCTGATACTACTGCCCGAATAGTTGACAACCTGAACAACATATCAGACTCAAAAAAATATCTTTTATCAATTTTCGAAAGTGGCAGTAATTCAAGTGTTTTAATATGGATTGCTGTAAAACCATTCGTAGGATCAAGAATATTCCAATAACCATTTACTACTTTATTGATAAGCGATAAGATACTATTGCCAAATAGCCTGAGTTTCGGCATAATCAGCAGTTTTTCTATGTCAAAAAATCGATTTCCCTTGCAATAATCAGCTTCTCCCTCCTGAATTGGAGCAATGAGGCGCTTAATATTCGCAGGATTCATCTGGCCGTCTCCATCAATCTTAACAACGATGGAAGCTCCATCGGCCATAGCTTGTTTGTAACCGACTATCACAGCACCACCAACTCCCAGATTTTTTTCATTGAAAATAACTTTAACTCTTGGGTCAGATGTGTTTTCTTTAACAAAAAGCCCTGTTTTTTCGGGGCAATAATCGTCAATAACATATATGGTCCCAACTTCTATTCCTATGTGTGAAATAACATCTAGAATTTGATTTTTTGTTTTATAACAAGGAATAACAACTGCAACCATAAATTCTGAATTTATAAATTCTGTTTTATTACATAAGCATCAATACCCTGTCGGGCTTTTTCGTAATCTGGTTGTTTTAACTTCTGATCAAGTGTATTACTAGGATATGTTTTAAAGTAAGAATCCCAGAAAGCTTCCTTTGTCATTGAATCCCAGTGAAATGATTGATGTCTGAACTTAGCAGTATGATGAATACCAGCTATCAAAAGTACAAATGACAGAAAGATAAAACTTCCTTTAATAATACGTTTTTTTTCCGAGATATAGGAAAAAAAAGCGGCAGTTGGTAAGGCCAATAACCCATAAAGATCGATCATGGCTCTCGAGCCAAAAGAACCTCCATACCACCAGCACCACCATGAATAGATAACATAGATAAAAACCAAGAAAGTTAGGATTATTGACACTTGTGCTTCTTTGAATTTTTTCCATAATACAAGCATACCTAAAACAGAAAAAATCATTACAGGTGAATATACCAACCATCCATTTCTGTAACTGAATATCCCTTTCAGAATTCTTGGATGATTAAAAAAGAACTTATTTTCTTCACCATATGAGTAATATAAAAAAGAGCCGGTTTGTGATTTCCAGTAAAGTAATTGTGGTAACCAAACAATAAAGCAACAAAAAACCAATATTAAAATTGTTTTGTATTGTCTGATAAATAAAAGCAAACGGCTTTTTACATCAGGAATATTTTTAATATCCCAAAATATAAAAAACAAGGCCACAATAATATTTGTTGGTCTAATAAGAGATATAATTCCTATTAACAGACCAAGAAAAATAGTATATTTCAGTTTAGGGGTTTCATACCATTTTATAGTATACCAGATAAACATTATAATAAGTGCAAAACTGTATGGGTGAGACATTGCCTGGATATGATTAACATAAAAATAGATGTTTGTACCTATAGTAACCAAAATTATTGTCCAGGCAGAAATGTACGGATTAAAAAACTTCAGCAATAATTTCGAAAGGAAAAATAATCCAACTGCAAAATAAAAGATTGTACTTATAGTTAATGCCAGATGGTAAGGAGGTGAAAAGCCCCCTGCATCATAACCAAAAACTTTGGCATACATATGTCCTACAAAGAAAAAGGGCGAATATAATATTGACATGCCCATGGATGTTAGAATCACTTTCTTACCACTTGGTGATTTTTCAGGCCAGAAAACAAATTTATGTGGCCCCTTATAATTATCCATGAAATCAAGTGTGTAATCGTTATAAATAAAAGTTGCTGGTAAATAGGCATAGTATGATATTACGTCCCAGCTTATCACATTATTATTTTCTCTATCCCATTTTTTAATATTTTTTGAATTAAAAAAAATGAAAATAACAATGATCAATGAAACCCAGTAAGGAAGCTTTGTAATAAGGGTACTTTTTAATTTCATTCCGTTTTTAAGTTTTTAACTGCGAAATTTGTTTGCTCTGAAGTTGTT
>JAHEEB010001104.1 GCA_024640925.1 Bacteroidota bacterium
ATGTTTTCAAGGTTTACATCCTGTTCACCAACAGGTACAAGCACCATTTTCCTTGAAAGCATTTCATATGTTGCAACTTTTAGTTTTCCAATACTAATTAAACTATCTCCTTTCGGATACAATGCATAAATTTCCTGTACATCGCCGGTTTTACCTCCTATTATAGTCAGTTTACCATCTTTCAGAAAGTATTCTGTTCCCGTAGGTGTTTTAAAAACGATACTATCCAGGTTTATTACTCCTTTCAACAGGTTTACTTCCACTATCCCTGACTTACCGGCAGGAATAAGTTTCCATGGAACTTTATAGCCGTTTATGTCTTCGTATTCATTTTCGACTAATTGCTTTCCTGTGAATTCTTCCCTCCAGGTATCGAAAGCCCATAAATCACTTTCATAATCGCTAAATGAAATCTGTATCTCCTGATTAAGGTTGTTATATGCAGCTGCGTTTCCGGCATAATCACCTGTATTGTCTGTCCCGCCTGAAACACCAACTTGAGTTGTATTACCACTTGCATCAACAGAATAGAGATTCCCTTTCGAATCGCTTATAGTTGTCCCGCCTATAGAGGTTGTAATAATTGTAGCTGCTCCATTTACTGTAACAGTGTTTCCATTAAATACAACATTCAAACCGGAAGCATCAATGACTGTATAATCTAAATGAATAGCTGCTGAATCCTGGCCTGTAACAACATTTCCTACCTGATCGCCAACAGACCAATAATCTGAAAGATCATCGATATAGAACTTACTATTCGGATTATATATCGATATTAATTCACCCTCATAAACCTCATTAAGCTCGTTAACTTTAATGGATGCAAATTTCACATTTACCTGTATATTGTTCAAAAATGGAATTCTCATCCTGCCTGTTCCTGTGAATACACTATTACTTCCACTAATAGTGGTTAATTTAACCGGAAATTGCCCATCAAATATGTATTCGCCGGTTTTTAGTGTTATTTTGGGTACTTTATTCGTTACATTTGCTGTGTCATCCGCCCCACATGTAAAATTTTCATTTACAGCTGCAAAGGTACAGAAAGTATCAATTTCAGTATAATCGCTTTCGGTCATTAAACATACAGCCTTCACTTGGTATTCATATGTTGTTACCGGACTCAAAATCTTACTAATCTCCACAAGGTTGTCATACCCTTTGAATGAATGCCAAACCGGATCTGTTGCATATTTTGCCCTGATTCTGGTTTCATAAGCTGAGTGTAAAGGGTCTGTATCCCAACCAATCATAGCCTTATCTGCACCATAGACCCGTGAATAAGGGTTTAATGGTTCGGGGCATAAACTGCCATATACAAAAGAAAACACTTCAGAATAGCCATTGTTAACAAACAAAGTTAATCCCTGGTCGGTTACAGTCCTGACCCTCCATGCATATTCTACGCCAGGTTCCAACATATATTTGTCGGAAGAAAGAATATATCTGTTCTGATTGGTCACATCAGTATAATCGGGCACCGCAGAAAGAACAACCTGGTTTGGTTCCATACCTGGAACACGAATGGCAAATAATTCTACCTGGTAGCTAACCGGGAAAGATGAATTCATTGAACCCAAATGACGCGGGAACCATTCCAATACTACATTTTGTATATCGTTTACCCGCTCTTCTGAATTATTGCGGGGAAGGTTTAATTGAGGCACATCGTTCAACACAAACCAACCGGGCTGTGTATAGACTGTATTTGATAATATTACATCGCTGCGTTGTGCATCGACAACCTGGAAACCTATACGGTATTGCCCATCGGGTATTCTTCCGGTAAACTGGTATTGTGCCTGGTCGAAACCTGAGAAAACATTGTTTCCTGCCAGAAAATATGGAGCCAAATCCACGCCTGTTAGTATCTCTGTGGATCCTCCTGTAAGAAATATCGGTGAAATCGATGCATACGAGCCCGTATACATTACAACGCCTGAATTTACTTTCTCAACATACATCTGGAGCTTTGCCGGATAATTAATCATCCGGTTGTCATTTATGATCAGGGTTACCATTAATTTGTCTACCCCTATCGTTCCATATTCATTCAGAAATGGTGTATAAGGTGGTGTCAGG
>JAHEEB010000350.1 GCA_024640925.1 Bacteroidota bacterium
TCTGCTATTCTGAGAATTAACAATCTTTTTAGTTCTATTGCTGACATAAGCTCCAAAGTTTCAGACAACAAAGATACAACATTCTTAGAGGATACTTTTATTGCATTACGAGTTTTTGTTGCTGTTTAAATATCTTAAAACGATGGATTCTTGTTTGTCCCATCGATTGATTCAATATATTCTGTTGGGGTTTTGCCAAATTGTTTACTAAAACTCCTGGAGAAGTTTGCTGGTACATTATAACCCAGCATATATGAAATTTCCGAAATGGAGTAATCTTTCGAAAGAAGAAGTTTGGCCCCCTTGTTTAACCGCACTGTCTTTACGAATTCGAGAACAGTTTGTCCGGTTAGCGTTTTTATCTTATGAGTAAGCTGTCTGCGGCTCATTTTCAAGATATCGGATAATGAATCGATGTTAAACTCCGGATTGCTTATTGATTCTTCGATGGTTTCAATGGCATTGTTCAGGAAACTCTCGTCGGCGCTATTACCAGCAATTTTTTTAATATCGATATAGGGCGATTTTCCAAAAATTTCTTTGAGTTTTTTCCTCGATTCTAAAAGATTGTTTAAAATAGCTATGAGCACCGAAGTATTAAAGGGTTTTGTAATATATGCATCGGCGCCAAATTCATACCCTTCTTTTATATATGAATCGGATTGCCTTGCAGTTAACAATACAATTGGAATGTGACTGGTTCGCTCATCGGCCTTAATGGTTTTACAAAGTTCCAGACCGCTAACTTCGGGCATCATAATGTCGCTAAGTATAATATCCGGAACATTTTCGAGTGCTGCTGTTATTCCTTCCACCCCATTTGAAGCTTCTATTACATCGAAACTTCCTGAAAGTTCATTTTTTAAGTAGTTCCGAACTTCACTATTATCGTCAACAATAAGTATTACATGTTTTTCTTTATCCGAAGTATCTGGTTCTGATAGGGTGATTATTTCCGGTTCAGATGAAATTATTTCTTCAGGTTCACTATATTCTTTCCGAAGCATTTTGGTACTGATAATTTGTCTGTCATCTATTTCACCAATAGGCAATTTTACAATAAATATAGAACCTTTACCCGTGCTGCTTTGAACGGCAATTTTGCCTTGCAATATATCTACCAGTTGTTTTGTATAGGATAACCCTATTCCTGTGCCCCTGGTTTGAAGAAAACCACTTGTTTTAACCTGGTAAAAACGGTCGAATATTTTTTCCTGGTCCTTTTCAGAAATACCTAATCCGTTATCACGAACAGAAATTACCACATTTCCACTACTTCGTGGTTCATTCGGTGCATTCATTTCTGTTGAAATTTCAAGGGATATTTCACCCTTCTCGGCAGTATATTTAAATGCATTTGAAAGAAGGTTATTTACTATTTTTTCGACTTTGTCGCTATCAAAACGTGCTATTATCTTATCCGGCGATGAAAAGAATTTATAGTTTATTTGTCTTTGTTCAGCCTTCAGACTAAATGTTTCAAAAATACTTTTTGAAAACTCAGCGATATCTGCTTGCTGTATTTCCAGCTTAATGTGTCCGGTTTCCAGCTTGCGAAAATCTAATAGCTGGTTAACCAAACGCAGAAGGGCCTGAGCATTTTCATACATTACCGAATAATAGTATTTGGCCTGTGTAGGATTATAATTTCCGGAATTTAATTTTTTAAGTGGATCGATAATTAAAGACAAAGGGGTGCGGAATTCATGTGAAACATTGGTAAAAAACTGAATTTTCATTTCATCGAGTTCTACAATCTTTCGTGTCTTCATTTTTTCGTATCGAACCTGGTTTTTAAATTTTTCCCGGTAAACGATATAATCGTAAATAAGATAAAAAATGGTAGCTGCAATTAATAGGTAAACGATATAGGCAATCCAGTTGTTCCACCAGGGTGGCCGAATGATTATTGTTAAAACGGCAGGTTTCATATTCCAAACGTCATCGTTCTTCGGATCGGCAGTGATCCATCTGTCGTTATAGCCTTCCAGTTTAAATTTATAGCCGTTCGATTTTGGGTTGGCATAATGAAGTGCTGCAAATTTTATTGAGAAACTTTTATCGGAATATTTGAGAATAACTTCGTTTGTAAAAAGAATGGGTTTGGTTAATATTACCCTTCCATTCACTTCCTGGTTAAGCTTTACTTCCTGGTTTAATACTTCAAAACCTGTAAAAACAACTTCAGGAATAGTGGAGCTTTCGATAATCTGGTTAGGGTAAAAAGAATTTAATCCATTGCTTCCGCCAAAAAACAACTCTCCTGTATATGGGTTTCGGTAACAGGCATTTTCGGAAAATTCATTGCTTTGCAAACCGTCTTGTTCGCTATAATTACGAATGGATAATGTTTTGGTATTAAACCGTGAGATTCCTTTTTTATGACTTATCCAAAGGTTATTTTCCTGATCCAGAAGGAGCCCCATTATCATATCATCAGGAAGACCTGAATTTTGTGTGAAACGCATGATATTTCCGCTTTTCGGATCCAGTCGGTTTAAGCCATATTCGGTGGCAACCCAAATATATCCCTCGGAATCCTCGATAATAGAAAATACGCGGTTATTACTAAGGGTATTTTTATCATCGGGACTATTGATGTGATGCTCCGGGTTAAACTGAAAGGGATCGGCTTTGCGTTTAAGGCAGGTTACACCACCACCCTGAGTGGCAACCCATATATTGTAATTTCTATCCTCAATAAGAGCATCAACCTGGTTGTAGATGAGGGTATTTTTAGGGTCGTAGGCTATAAAACCATCGGATTTAGCATCGTAACGGGCAAATCCGTTGAAAGTACCTATCCATATTATACCATTATGATCTTCCATTATTGAATGAACCAAGTTATGAGGCAATGTGTTTGGCTCATCTCTTCTCCTTTGATAGTTTGTAAATCTTCTTGTCTTTTGATTGTATTTCGATAATCCTTCCTTTGTACCAATCCAGACAAATCCATTCCTGTCGCAAAGAATGCTCCTGATTTCATTGCTTACCAGCGAATTCTGGGGCTGTGCAGGATTGCGCAACATGGATGTCATCTTATTGTTCTTCCGATCGTAAATATAAACACCGTTATAAAATGTCCCAATCCAGATATTTCCAGAATTATCAATGCTTATAGCTCTTATTATGTCTTTAATCAGGATATTGCTCTTTGAATCGTTGTTATAATAAGAGAAGAAAGGTTTTGAGTTTGTATTTACCTTATAGATTCCCTGGTTTTCGGAACCCATCCATAAATTTTCGTGCTTATCGATAAAGATACAGGTTATGGCTTCGTTGATAAGTGGCTGGTTGTTTGGTGTTTCTATACAGTATTTATAGGTCTCTCCCGTTATTTTATTTCTTTTTGTCAGGAGGTTATCGGAATATTCCCAGTAAAATTTACCGGAGTCAAATGATTTTACTGCCTGCTTTTTTTTGCGGACAATTTTCTGTATTAAACCGCTGTCGAGTTTATATCGCTCTATACGTTCAAAATTGTCAGCATCGTAATTGTATTTACATATATAGGTTGTATCGAAAAAGGTAACAAAGAAATTCTGGAGTGAATCGATAATCAGATTATATACACCCCCACTTACCAGCGATTTTGGATCATCCGGATCGGGTCGGTAATCGGTAAACTCATACCCGTCAAATTTATACAAACCCGAAAAGGAGCTTAACCAAATGAATCCGTATTTATCCTGCAAAATTGCCTGGACCGAATTCCGAGGAAGCCCATCTTTTGTTGTAATTTGATCCAGCCGCAACACATTCACTTGCGGATAGGTAAGGGTTAAGATCAGAAATTGTGAAAATAGAAATAAAAGAAACTTTTTCATTTCACCATCCGGTATGTTTCCTGATTCTTTTTCAATAAAAATCAGAGGGTTCAAATATAGTTAACAGTTTTTAAAAACAAAAAAACATATTTATATGCATCTTTAGAAATAGTGAGAATTTATAAAAAGTAAAATATTTTTTTTCGTACTATAATTTTGCTTAAAAAATTTTACTTTGGCCTTCAAAAAGATTATCGTGATGGATTACAAAACACTGGTCAATAATTATGATTTTGAGGGGATGGACCAGATATATGAAAAGCTTATAGAAACCGGTTCAGTAGAAGATAAAAAGGAGCTTGCTGAATTAGGCTATCTTCATCTTTTTTCTTGCATGGATTTCGATTTTAGCTGCGGAAAACTCACCGATTTTGGGATAGATTTGTTACTACCTGTTCTGGAAAAATCAGAAAAACTGTTAAATCAACAGTTGTGGTACGAAAGAGGAAGGGCCTTTTCAAATCTTATGGAAACCCATATGGATAAAAATTGGGAATTAGCAAGGGAGTATGGTAACTCTGCCATTTGTTCATACACAAAAAATATTGAACAAAATGCCGAAAGCTTGTTTAATTCATGGATACACTTGGCTGAAATATATGACTGGTTCTCAAAAAAGTGCATTGATGATCGGTTGGTATATTGGAAGCAAGCCATTCAATGTATTGAAGAAACTATTAAATTAAAACCTGTTTCAGCTCCATGGTTACATTACCTGAAATTACTCTATTTACCTTTAGATAGTGAGAATAGATCTTTTTTTGATTTTCGTACAACAGAGCAGGAACGATTCCGGGGTATTACCCGTAACCTGGGAGACAGCAATTTGGAAATTGCTTTTACACTTGCTTCGGAGTATAAACGCTATTATGAATATATTGCCTGGTACAAATTAAATTTTGAAATTTTTCCCGAGACGGATTATCTGTATTGGTTGGAAAAGGCTAAAGACTGGTATGGAAACGAAGGCTTCTTATCTACAAATGAAGTTGGGCATTTGTACCATAACGAAGGAATACGTCTTTCCAGAAAAGACTTACTTTTAGTTGCAATAGATCGTTTCACCCAACTAATTAAAACTGACGATTCTGCTTTTCCGATATTATATGCCGCTAACTCTATGGAAGATCTTGCCAGACTCCTTAAGTCAGAAGGAATGGATGGAGAAGCAACCCATTATCTCAACAGGGCTCTTCTTTTATATGAAGAAAACCTTGAAATGATTAAGAGTAATTTTTCTACCCTTTTGAATTATGGTGAATTTATGGAACGATGCGCCTATGAATATATTGGAAACCATAAAAAACCTTCTCCGAATCAAATTCTTCTGATTGCACTAATGGCAGAAACGGAAGGAGAAGGCTTTTATTCGCGTCCATACAGTTTGATGGTAAAGCTAGCTCTGCATATGGGAGATATTGATAAAGCAATATTCCATTATACGCAAATGTTGCTTTTACATGAGTTGTGCCTGGAAGAAGATGTCAAAAAGGATTTGGAGAACCCTTTATTTTATGAGCAGCCGAAGATGAAGGAGTTTTTGATAAAAACAATCCATTTTATGGAATCAGTTCGGGAGGGATATTATCTTTATCAAACTTGTCCCTGGGAAAAGGTAAGGTTGTTAACACCTTATGAGGGCTCAAAAATTTGGGAAAACAGATGCATTGAATTACGGCAACGTCCACAATTGGAGCAAGAAAATAAGAATTAATAAAAAGA
>JAHEEB010001105.1 GCA_024640925.1 Bacteroidota bacterium
TATTAATACAACAATCGGGTTTTTTCCTAAATTAGAACAGTATTTTTAAGCGGATAGTACCCATCTTTTTTCATGGACAGTTTTGAAGAAAATATTGTTGGAGAACTAATTTGTGGAAATCACAAAGCTTTCGAAAAGGTATTTTATATCTATTTTAAAAAGCTTTATGTATTTGCTAAAGAATATGTGATTGATAGTGAAACTGCCCGAGAACTAATACAGGAAACATTTGTAAAACTATGGGAAGTGAAAGGTCAGCTTCGACCTGACACAAATATATCTGCATATCTCTTCACCATGGTCAGAAATAGTTCTATTAATTATTTAAAACAAGCCATTACCAAACAGCAATATGCCGACTATTCTATGTTCAAATACCAGCAATACTTTTTGAACTATTGTGCTCTAATCGACGAAACTTCTGAAAAATTGATGTATAAAGAATTAGAAGAAAAAATTCATGAAATTATCAATAATCTGCCACCAAAATGTAAAACCATATTCGAGCTAAGCCGCTTTCAGGATTTAAAACACAAAGAAATAGCACAACAACTCAACATTTCGGTTAAAACTGTCGAAAACCATATTGCAGAAGCATTAAAACGCATCCATATCCAACTTGCCGATTATTTAGTATAAAATTCATACTGGTTAATTCTACTTCGGTTTTTGTGGCCAATTCGCTCAAATATGCCTCTTTGGCGCTACTTTTAGTGAAGATAAAACGAATCTGCCATAAGAATTAATAGGATTTATTATAGACTAATCCCTTAAAAAAAAAATTCAACTAGGGGATCAACCTTTTTCACTTGTTATATTATTATCAACAATATTTATGAAAGAAGAAACAATATTAAAATTCCTGGGAGGTGAGCTTGATGAAAAAGAAGCTGAAACTCTTATTGAATGGATTAATTCCGATATTTCGAATCAGAAATATTTCGCCCGGATTAAAAATGAATGGACTATTTCGATAATAGGAAATAACCCGCTTGAAATTGATATTAACAAGGAATTTGTTAGCTTTTCTGATAAGATTAAACAAATCAGGCCAATACCAGCAAAATCTTTTTTACCAGAAAAAAAGAAAACGATAAGCATTATTCGGGCTCTTGCAGCCGCAATGATAATACTTTTAGTATACAGCAGTTTCCTAACCTACAATTTTCTGTCGAAAAAGAATTCTGTTGAATATAACCAAATCACTACCCTTCGGGGGGAAAAATCTCAAATCACCCTGGCTGATGGTACAAAAATATGGCTAAACTCCGAAACCACACTGAGATACCCATCGAACCTGGACGCTGAAAGCGTTAAGGTTTTTCTCGATGGTGAAGCTTTTTTTCAAGTTGCCAAGAAACATGGCAGAACTTTTATTGTAAACACATCAACAATTGATATTTCTGTATTAGGCACCAGTTTTAATGTAAAATCATACCGAAGCGATAAAACAGTTGAGACAACCCTGGAAGAAGGAAAAATATCTATAACTGGTAAGGTTGGAAACAGAGCTTTGACAATTCCTGTGGTTCTAAAGCCAAATCAACAGGCTACACTTATAAAAAATACCACCGAAATAGTTGTATCGGGAGCCAAACCTGAAGAAGATGCAGAACAACTGAAAGAACCTGCTCAGATACAAGAGACAAAACAACCCGAAATTGTTGCTGAATTAAAGGTAAACAATGAAGTCGATGCAGATATTTACACATCGTGGAAAGATGGTAAATTCATTTTCAAACGTGAAAGTTTTGAAAGCCTTGTAAAACGCATGGAAAGGTGGTATGATGTTCAAATCATTATACTGGACAAAGAATTAAAAGATAAAAAGTATACTGGAATTTTTGAGAAAGAGACAGTTGAACAGGCACTCAAAGCTTTAAGTCTTTCATTTCCCTTCAATTATAAAATTGATATGAACAAAGTAATAATAACAAAAACACCCTAATTAATATCACATTCTAATTAAAATGCCTATGATAAAAACATCTGTTTAATATTTTGAAACAAAAATCGACAGATGCGCCAACATCTGCCGATCTCTTGAATTGATTGCCGTTGACAAGACGGTCAAATGAATGTTTAT
>JAHEEB010001106.1 GCA_024640925.1 Bacteroidota bacterium
TTGGTTAAGCTTGATTTATTAAGGACTCTTCCATTTAAATCAACGATTGAAAGAGTTGAGTTTTTGTAAACCGGAAGATTAAAATAAAGATTGTTTTCTGCTGTCCAGCAAGTAAAAGTTTTTGCTGTTCTGTCAGAAATATTGGAACTACCAACTGTAATTGATTGTGTGTTTTCAACATCACACCCATTCTGCGATTCAACTACAAGTTTAACATCATAGGTACCTGTGAGGTTATAAATGTAAGATGGATTTTGTAAAGGTGATGTACCTTCTCCTGAACCAAATTCCCAGGTATACGATTTAGCATCATTATAGAGAGCATTACAAGCCACAGTCTCTTTAATGGTTGGGGTTAAATTAGATAGTGTAAAGTCGGCATTAACTGTATCGACTAGAATATCAATCGGGGTAATTGCATAACACCCATTGTCTCCTTTAAAGGCAACAGATAATTCCCGGTCTTTCTGGATAGTATTTATTACATATGGATGTGTGTTTTTTATTGTATCACCCTCATCAAACCAATATACTGTGCGGGAGCTCAGATTTGTTAAACTGATAGAGACTGCATTTCCTTCACAATAGACAGAATCGTCAGCAACAACTATTGGTGCAACAGGATTATCCTTCATGGTTATAGTAAAGGAGTTTTTTGACGAGTGAATAATTTCGTTTGAACTGTTTTTCTGATAAAAATTATACTCGATTTTTATATCTACTGCTTCAACTGGAACAAGGGAAGGTATAAAATAATTGTCGACAACCACTTCCGGATAATCAGGACAGGAAAAAACTCCTTCATATATTACACTGCCATACGATTTTGGAAGAGGGCTATTGAGATAATCGAAAAGATTTACTTTCTCATTATGACGACAAAGGTTAGGAATATCATCAACTGAGAAATCGACAATCAGTTTTGTCGTGGCTGCAACACTGTCAACCCCACAACCACTTATTTTTGCAGGATGAAAATAAAAGATATGTGAAACATCCCATGAATCTTTTTCCTTAACCAGACTGTTGAATGCCCATTCTTTACTATTTATAGAGGCAGTGGAACAGGAAAATGAGCTTCCATCTTTATAACCAGAATTGGTGTAACCCGATAAATTAATTGGAGTATTATTCATATAACCTGTTTCGGCAAGGTGGAACTCACTGGGTAGGAAAAATTCCGAATTATTAGCCCGGGCAAAGGTATATGTTTTTTCAATGTTGTATTGTTCACCGGAACTACCAACATATGAACCCCCATAAAAATTAATAGTTATGTTAGATGATGAACCTTCAATAACACTATTTATTCCTGAATTTAGTTTTAAGTTCAATACTGTACTCCAGTCACTTAATCCACTAACAGAAAGAAGTGTAGTATATGAGCCATTTTCAAATTTCACTCTTGCAATAAAGGTAGATAGATTTGTTATTCCCGAACCTTCCAAAGCAAGAAGGTCGCCAACGGTAATGGTTTCGTCATAACAAATAGAAGATTTATCTGTAAAAGTTGGAACTAAAGCCAAAATATTTTGTGACTTTAGGATTAACATAACTATAATCAAAATCGAAATTCTTTTCATAACTGATAAGGTTTAATTGTTAGTATTATAAGGATATTTATATTTCAAAAAGTTTACTTTTATAAAAACACAAACTGTTAACGTTTTAAAACTTAACTCTTTCAAAACTATTTAAAATTTTTATAAATCCAAAACAATTATCTCACAACCAACTTTTCAAAATACCTCCCTTTTTCATTCTCTACCAAAACAAAATAAGTTCCGGATAAAAACTGTTTATCGATTATCACAGAGCGTTCAAAACTTGATTCAATAAGTATTCTGCCGGATATATCCATTATTTTTACTTCCGATATTCCGGATAAACCTTTGGCAATTATCTGCAATGCATTCCCTTCCAACGGATTTGGGTATATCTGAATTCCCGGATTATTTGAATAGCTATCGATACTTACTATTGCCGAACCCAAAGGCAAACAGGTACCCCAGGTAAAAGCATAGGTTGTATCAGCCAATATCTTGTACCCGCGATCGGTATTCCACCATGTAGCACAGGTTACCGG
>JAHEEB010001107.1 GCA_024640925.1 Bacteroidota bacterium
CAACCGATGCTTTAAAGCAAGGAGCTAAACTAGCTATTATTGATGAACCTGAATATGCAACAGAGGGAACTATAGTAGTTGAAAACACCTTACAAACCCTGCAGAAATTAGCAAATTATTATCGCAAAAATAGCCATTTCAAAATAATAGCTCTTACCGGCACTAATGGAAAAACAACTACCAAGGAATTAATATACAAGGTACTACAGACAAAATATAGATGCTTTGCCACCCATGGTAATCTAAATAATCACATAGGGGTTCCTCTTACAATTTTATCAACCCCCCCCGATACTGAATTTTTAATTGTTGAAATGGGAGCCAATCATCAGGGAGAAATTACAGAGTTATGCAAAATTGCTGAACCTGATTTTGGGTTGATAACAAATATAGGTAAGGCACACCTTGAAGGATTCGGAGGTTATGAAGGGGTAATTAAGGCTAAATCGGAAATGTATAATTACCTAAAATTCAACGAAAAGGTGATTTTTTATAACTCAACCGATCAACAACTTGCTAATATTCTTTCAGGATACCATCCTACTGAAGCATACGCAGGCAAAGACAGTATCTGTTCATCAGAAAAGATAATTTTTACAGATCATTTAGAACTGGAAATCAAGATTGGTGGGGCAAAATATTTCTTAAATACAAATCTGTTTGGCAAATACAATGTAATCAACATTTTAGCAGCAATAAAAATTGGCAACTACTTTCATGTTGAAACACCCCTTACAATTACGGCAATAGAAAATTACATTCCTGAAAATAATCGTTCCCAAATAAAAAAAACCAGAACAAATACATTGATACTTGATAGTTATAATGCCAATCCAAGCAGTATGGAATCAGCATTGGCCAGCTTTAATGAAATAACTTCAAGTAATAAGATATTAATTCTGGGTGGAATGAAGGAATTGGGGGAAAGTAGTGTTAAAGAACACATGGCTTTGATTGACATGGTAAATAATATGAATGTAAATAAAAGTTATTTCGTTGGAAACGAATTCTTTTCATTGCTCAATTCGAAAGATTATGCATTTAGAAATACCGACGAATTAATTATCGAATTACAAAAAAATAAAATAAGTAACTCTCTGATATTTATTAAAGGTTCCAGAGCAAATAAACTTGAACTGATCGAAAACTACCTATAGTCATCTGGCACTATTCAACACCTGACAAGGCAATTATAAATTAACCCCGATTTAGATGTTTAAAACAGCATTTTTAAAAATTGCCGGGTTACAAATTCTTTAGAATTTTTTTATGACAAATTTGGGCTTATTTGAAGAAATATTATTTCTTGACAATTAATTTTATCGGATTACAATTATAAGCTGGGTAAATACCATCATTTTGAATGGAAATCACAAATGAATATTTGCCCTCTTTTTTAGGAACCGTGAATTCTAACTCTTTCGCAATTTCACTATTGGCAGGTATTGTATCTGTAATTTTCCCCGGGTACTGGGGTGTAAGATAATCATTCCCATCATGAATCATAATACAAATCCACGGAGATATATCACCTTCTGATTGAATAATATGAATGCCCCTATTATTACTATTCAATATTTTATATCTCACCTTGATATTGGAACCTGGAAGAGCTTGAAAAACAGTTTGAGAGGGAATGATCCGGAGAGAAAAATATGAACGGAAATTATTGAAATAACGTACTTTATATGTCTCTACATCAGTGATGATAGAATCATCAGGAATACCATGATACATCAATAATACCGGTTTACCCTGAACACTATCCTCAAAATTCCATAGATCATATTGATTTTTCCTATAGTTTATACTATTAAGAGTAGTAGAAAAATCTCCACCTGTATAGAAAGAATATTTTGATGGTCTCTGAAAGGAATTAATAAATACAACTTTTCTATTTCCAGCTTCCGATTTAATCTGTTGTGCCCAGGTATCCCAATTATGAAATTCTTTCCCGATTTTCCACTCCCTGGGCAAAATTTCAAAAATTAAAGCTATACGTATAAACAGAAAAATAATAAATGTAGGTATGAAGAGAACTCTTAACCATTTTTGCCCCTTCTCGTTTTCAGAAATACCAAGAT
>JAHEEB010000351.1 GCA_024640925.1 Bacteroidota bacterium
CATGCATTATATTGTGCAAAAGAAGCATTAGAAGGTAATGTTTTTGTTGCCTTTGCTGATACAGTTTTTAAGGGTAAAATATCAATTGATAAAACAGCTGATGGAATTATATGGACAATGCCTGTAGATGAACCACAAAGATATGGTGTTGTAAAAGTTAATTCTGATGGAATTATTACTGATTTTATTGAAAAACCAAAGGATTTTATATCAAATCTTGCAATTGTTGGTCTTTATTACTTTAAAGATGCCTCAATAATTAGAAAAGAAATTATTGATCTGGTTGAAAATAACAGAAAAGAGAACAATGAATTTCAGATAACAAATTGTCTTGAAACATTGAAAGAAAAGAAATATATACTAAAAAATCTCAATCTAGATGAATGGCTCGATTGTGGAAATAGAATAGAGTTATTAAAAACAAACAAGAGACTTATTCAGATAAATAGTTATGACGAAAATTTTTTAGATCAATCATCAAGAATTGAAAAAGCAGATTTACAGTTTTGTTCAATAGAATCTGATTCTGATATTAAAAATTGTAATTTAAAGAATACAATTGTTTACGATAATTCTCAGTTAATAAATTGTGAACTTACAAATTCAATTATAGGAAAAAACTGTATTTTAAAAAATGTGAAGGGCACTGTTTATTTAGGTGATTTTACTGAAATTAATTATGAAAAATAAATATTTAATATTAGCTGCTTTGTTAATTTCTGTTTCTTGTTCTGTTAAAAGAAATATTTCTGTTCAGGAGAAGGAAAAGAATGAATTGGAATATTTCTATACGTTCACTGAAGCAACAAACAGAGCATTACTAAAAGATTACTCTTCAGCATTAGAATTGTTTAAATATTGTATAAAAAAATTTCCTGAAAAGGCTGCACCTTATTATCAGGCAAGTCAAATATATTTGATGGGAAATTATATAGATATAGCGAAACAATATGCATTGAAAGCTGTTCAGATTGACGATAAAAATAAGTGGTACTTGCTTAATTTAGGTTCTATCTATAATTATCAGAATAATTCTGATAGTCTTATTTATATTTATGAAAAGTTAATTAAAATTTCTGATGATATTGAATATGAATATCAGCTTGCAAACTTGTATAGTATTAAAGGTGAATATAGTAAAGCCCTAAATTTAACTAACAAACTTGATGAGGAAATTAAAGGCACAAAAGAAATTATGATGATGAAGCATCGGATTTATGATGCTCTAAATATGAAAGATTCTGCAGTTTATGTATTAGAAAACATAATAGAATTATTTCCTGATGAAAACGAAAATTATGGCATGCTTGCAGAATATCTTAGTGTAATTAATCAGTTTGGTAAAGCAGAAGAGATATACTATGAATTATTGAGAAGATCACCTGAAAATGGAATGGCAAACATCTCCTATGCTGATTTTTTTATGAAACAAAATAATATCGATTCAGCTTATAAGTATTATGTAAAAGGATTTAAAGATACTGAAATCTCATTTGAAGATAAGGCAAATATAATTTATAGCTTTATATATAATCCTGAGAATTTAGTTAAAGACAGTATTCTTATAAAAAAACTAATAGAAAACTTAAAAACCGACTATAAAGATTCAAGAGCGTATGTTCTTAGTGCTGAATATAATTTAAAAATGCAAAAATTTGAAAGTTGTTTGAGTGAATTAGAAAGTGCTATAAAACATGGAGATAAAACGTATGTCGTTTGGGAAAAATATATATTGATGTGTAATGTTTTAGGTAAACACGAAAAAATAAAAGAAATTTACAAAGATGCTATAGTTAAATTTCCGAACGCAATAAAAATTTATATTTATTCAGGCTATTCGCTTTTGTATTTGAAAAATTTCGATGATGTATTGAATTTATGCGATAGTGCATTAAATATTAAAGAGAAACCGCTTGAAGATCTTGTACAAGTTTATAATCTGATGGCTGATTCATATAGAGGAAAAGAATTATATGAAGAAAGCGATAGCATTTATGAACTTATTTTAATAAAAGATCCTGAGAATTTATTAATCAGAAATAACTATAGTTATTATCTTTCATTAAGAATGAAAAATTTACAACGTGCTGAAGAGCTTAGCAGATTTACCGTTAAAAGTGATCCAAAGAATTCAACCTATTTAGATACCTATGGATGGATATTGTATAAAATGGGTAATACAAAAGAAGCTATAAAATATATTGAGTCTGCCATAAAAAATGGAGCTTATAATAATAGTGAAGTATTAGATCATTATGGTGACATAATGTTAGAATTGAATAGATGTGGGGAAGCTATTGAAGCCTGGCAGGAGGCAATTAAATATGATGTAAATTTTTCTGAAAAATTGAATAGTAAAATTGATTCAGCTAAATCTGATTGTAAAAATGAATAGAAAAAAAATATTTATTGTATGTTTTTGCATTTCTGTATTTTTAATTGGAATTATTTCTCAGGATAAAAAAACATCACTCAACCAACAAAGAGAAAAAATATTACAGGAGATAAAAATTACGAATAAGTTATTGGAAGAAACTTCAAAGAAAAAAGGTTCTAATTTGAACAAAGTTCAATTATTAAATTCAAAGATAGATAAAAGAAAAAGTTTGGTAGAAGTATATAATTCTGAAATTTTGCAAATTGAACAAAAAATTATAGAAAGAGAAGGAACAATAAGTAGACTTGAAGAAGAATTGAATAAGCAAAAAGTGTTATATGCTGATTTTATAAAATATAGTTATAAAAATTATAATAACTATAATGCAAGTATTTATTTACTGGCTAGTTCAGATATGAATCAATTTTATGTTAGGAAAAAGTATTTGGAACAATTAAAAGAAGCACGAAAGAATAAAATATTACTTATAAAAAAAATAAAAGAAAAAATTGTCGAAGAATTAGTTAATCTGGAAAAAGAAAAAATTGATAAACAAAAAATGCTTAATGGTTTTGAAACTGAAAAAACAATTTTAACAAAAGAAATGAAAAATAGGGAGGAAGCTATAAAAATATTAGAACAGGAAGAAAATAACTTAAGGAAAGAGTTAAGTGAAAAGAGAAGAATAGAAGAAGAACTTAGTAGTAAAATCGAAGCTTTGATTCGTTCAGAGGCTAAGAAAGATTCGTATACAGCTTTGACTCCGGAGCAAAAGATTATTTCTGTTGATTTCGAAAAAAATCGTGGTAGATTACCCTGGCCAACTCTTCAAGGAGTTATAACCGAGCAATTTGGAGAACATGAACATACCGGAATTAAAGGTGTGAGAGTTAGAAATAACGGAATTGACATTACAACTGTAGAAAATGAATATGTTCGAAGTGTATTTTCTGGACAAATAAGTAAAATTTTTGCGATTAAAGGTGCGAACTATACTGTTATTGTGAGGCATGGTTCTTATTATACTGTTTACCACAATTTATCTGATATAAAAGTGAATGTTGGCGATGTTGTAAAAACGAAAGATATTATTGGAAAAGTACCTAAAGGAAAAGAGGGGGGAAGCTCAATTATTCATTTTGAGATATGGAAAGGACTTGAGAAATTAAATCCTGAAGAATGGATAAGCAAATAATGAAATTTTAATAAGTAAAAATAATCTTTGATTTCTTGAAATAATCGTAAATTGCATATAATTTTAGTAACAATAATAAAAAAAAACAGTATAAGTATTCCGTAGTAATACCTCTATTGATGGAACGTAAGCTAATCATACCCTCAAAAATTGATAATCTAAGAAAAGTGGAAAAGGTTATCGACGAAATTTCGGCAGAATATAAAATTGTTGAGGATCAATATGGAAATATTTTAATTGCTGCTCTTGAGGCAGCTAACAATGCTATACTTCACGGAAATAAATTAGACGAAAAGAAAAATGTTAATATTCTTTTTTCTATTAATGAAAAAGTTCTTAAAATTAGAGTAGAAGATCAAGGAAATGGATTTGATTATTCTAATATTCCAGATCCTACTGCCCCAGAAAATTTAGAGAATGTTAATGGAAGAGGAATTTTTTTAATGGAAAAACTTTCTGATTCAATAGAATTTTTAAATAAAGGTTCAATTGTTGAACTAACTTTTAAGTTGAAATAGGCTTTGAATATTTCTTTTAGTTATGCTAAAGAGAAAATTAATTTTCTTGAGGAAGAGAAGATTAAGAAACTGATAAAAGTTATTGTTAAGGAACAAAAAAAAGTAATTGGTAAAATAGTTTACCATTTTGTATCTGATGATGAAATATTAAAAATCAACCAGGAATTTTTAAAACATAATTATTTTACTGACATTATAACATTCGATCATTCGTTTGTTAACATAATTAATGGTGAAATTTTTATTTCTATCGATACTGTACTTACAAACTCTCAGGAATTTAAAACAAATTTTGATCAAGAAATATATAGAGTTATAATTCATGGTGTTATACATTTATGTGGATACAAGGATAGCTCAGAATTAGAAAAAGAAATTATGAGAAGCCTTGAAAACAAATATCTCGCCTATTTAGAGAAAATATAAATAATTTTACAGAAAATATTTTGAATGAGATTTGATTATGACGTAATTGTTGTAGGAGCGGGACATGCTGGATGTGAAGCTTCTCATTCTGCTGCTACCATGGGGAAGAAGGTTTTATTGATTACCATGGACATGACAAAAATAGCGCAAATGTCTTGTAATCCTGCAATTGGAGGTGTTGCTAAAGGACAAATTGTTAGAGAGATTGATGCAATGGGCGGAATGACTGGAGTAATAACAGATAAGACAATGCTTCAATTTAGAATGCTTAACAAAAGTAAAGGCCCCGCAATGTGGAGTCCAAGAGCTCAGTCTGATAGAAGTATGTTTACTTTTGAATGGAGAAAAGCACTTGAAGAAAATAAAAATATTGATTTATGGCAAGATTCAGTTAATAGTTTAATTATTGAAAATTTAGAAATTGTAGGAGTTAAAACTTCAATTGGTGTAAAATTTAATAGTAAGAAAGTTATATTAACAAATGGAACTTTTGAAAATGGTTTAATGCATATTGGAAAAACAAAATTAGTTGGTGGTAGAATTTCTGAACCAAGTTCTTTTGGTATTTCTAACATGTTAAAAGAATATGGTTTTGAAGTTGGTCGCATGAAAACAGGAACACCTGCAAGAATTGATGGAAGATCTGTAAACTTTGAAAAACTTGAAGAACAAAAAGGAGATATTGAAGGTGGAAATTTTTCTTATCTGAATGCAAAAATTAGATCTACTCATTCGTGTTTTATAACCTATACGAATCAAAAAGTTCATGAAATTTTAGCAAAAGGTTTTGAAGAAAGTCCATTATTTAATGGAACAATAAAAAGTATTGGACCAAGATATTGTCCAAGTATAGAAACAAAGATTGTTACTTTTGCTGATAAAAGTCAACACCAATTATTTTTAGAACCAGAAGGAAAATATACGAATGAAATGTATCTGAATGGTTTTTCTTCTAGTTTGCCTTGGGAGGTACAATATCGTGCACTCAGAAATATAAAAGGTTTTGAAAAAGTAATTATTCATAGACCT
>JAHEEB010001108.1:0-527 GCA_024640925.1 Bacteroidota bacterium
CACTGTACAAAGAAGCACTCAGTTTGGTACTGCCTATCTCCGCATGGCAAAGGAACTGAAACCAGGGTACGTTTTAACAGTCGAACCAGGAATATATTTTATTCCTACCCTCATTGAAAAATGGAAGTCAGAAAAGAAATTCGCTGATTTAATAAACTATAGTGAATTAGAAAAGTATATGAAATTCGGAGGAATTCGCATAGAAGACAACATCCTTGTTACAAATGATAGTTGCAAGGTACTTGGAAGTGGAATTCCTAAAACAGTTAAGGAGATCGAATCAATTTTAATTTAATCAATTTTTTTTCGGGAAACAATTTTGAATTATCTCCAATTTTTTACGTATATTCATTATTAAATGCATAGAGTGATAAACCTATGACCGGGAATTTTAAAATACTTATTGCTGATGATTCTGAATCTTATCTGCGGATTATTCAGCAGATCTTTGAAATAGTGGGGTATAAGTATCAACTTTTTTTTGCCCGAAATGGAAAAGAAGCATGCAATCTTGCCTTGATGCATTC
>JAHEEB010001108.1:537-2082 GCA_024640925.1 Bacteroidota bacterium
GATTATTCTTGATGTTATAATGCCAGAAATGAATGGCATTGATGCTGCAAAGTTTCTCAAAAATAACGAGGAGACGAATTACATTCCAATTATTGTACTTTCTGCTGCTGAAAGTCTGAAAGCTGCCTACGAAGTTGGAGCAAATGATTTTATTTCAAAACCATTTAATCAATATGAATTGCTGATTAAAGTCAGATCAGCCCTTGATCTGGTTACTAAAATAAATTCAATAAAAGCCACTAACCAGGAGTTAGAACAGAAGAACTCAGTAATTCAGAAACAACACGATATTATTTCCGATCAGCAAAAAGATATTCTGGGTGATTTGAATTACGCAAAACGTATACAGAATAGTATAATGCCAGGAATGGCTGTAATCGATGAGATAATTAAAGAAAACTTTATTCTGAATATACCACGGAGTCAGGTAAGTGGAGATTTCTACTGGATTGGCAAACAAGCAGGCAGAAACATAATTTCTGTTGCCGATTGTACTGGTCATGGTATTTCGGGAGCCTTAATGACAATGGCAGGAATGGCTTTTTTAAATGAGATTATGGGCAGAAAAGAAAGCCTTAAGCCAAAAGATATACTCTTTGAATTAAGAAAACTGGTTATGCAACTGCTTCATCAAAAAGGAGAATTAGGAGAGACTACCGATGGAATGGATATTGCAGTTACAATGCTGAGTGAAGACAAGAAAAAATTATATTTTGCCGGAGCTAATAATCCGGTTTATGTCATACAAAATGGAGAATTGATCACTCTCAAAGGTGATCGTATGCCAATAGGCATACATCTTAATTTTGATCTGCCTTTTATGGATAATCCTCCTATTGATGTGAATAAGGGCGATATGGTGTATCTTTTTTCTGACGGATATGCTGATCAGTTTGGCGGGCCACACAACAAAAAATTCAGATACAAACAATTTCAGGATCTTTTAATTGATATACATACCAAACCAATGAATACCCAGAGGGAAATATTATTAAAGACATTTATGGATTGGAAAGGTGATCAGCATCAGGTTGACGATGTTTTAGTACTTGGTTACCGAATTTAAATAATGTGTATTAAATGCAAAGAGAAAAGAATTCTTACATTCAGAAGACTATCTTAGTTTTTGTACTGACGGTACATTTCCTTTTTTCTTATAGTCAGGAAAATCAGGATGAAACTATCCGACAAAATGATGCATCTGCTCAAACCTTTCTCGATCAGGGAAATAAGGCTGAAGCCGCCAGACTTTACAATCAATCGGCCTATTTGTTACGTACAATGGCACAATATTCAAGGTCAATTGAATATTATGAAAAAGTACTTAAACTAAATACTGAACTTGGAAATAATGTCGGACAGATGCTCACACACAGTAACCTGTCTATGCTCTACATAGAAACCGAACAATACCAGTTAGCATTACAGCATCTGAAATCTGAACTTACTTTTCGAGAAAAAAGCAAGAAAATAAATGAGATCATTCCGGTTTTAGTCTCTTTAGCTGGTGTTTACAACGAAATAAAACAGTTTGAACCAGCAAGC
>JAHEEB010000352.1 GCA_024640925.1 Bacteroidota bacterium
TTTTCCTTTGTATGTATGTACAATTGGATTAACATTTCGTGCGGAAAAATCGGGACTGGTATCGACATGTGCGATGAACCCAATCGTAGCAATCTTTTTGTCGGAGTTTGATGGAAGAGTAGCCATCAGGTATCCATTCCTGTCGAGTTCAACATCTTGCAGACCAATAGATTTTAATTCATCAGAAAGCATCATTTGAAATTCTAATTGACCTGGAGTAGAAGGGCAGTCTTTGGAATCTTCCTTTGAAGTAGTTTCTATTTTCACATATTTCAAAAAGCGCTCAACCAACTTTTCCATATATTCGTATTTTATTTTCTTTATTTCCCGAAATACGAATATAATTTAAAAAACAGTAATTTATGCTTTATGTTATGAGCAATTCATATAATCCCTTGTATAATCTGGCAGCAGAGGAGTATTTTTTGAAGAATAAAACGGAAGATTATTTTATGCTATGGCGTTCTGAACCGGCTGTCATTATTGGCAAACATCAAAATTTACCAGCTGAAATTAACTATCCGTTCATACGCAAAAATAATATGAAAGTAGCCAGAAGGTTAACGGGGGGTGGAACGGTTGTTCATGATATGCAAAACCTGAATTTTTCTTTTATTGTAACTGGGGTTCAGGGTAAACTCATCGATTTTAAAAAATATATAGCTCCTATTATTGGTTTTTTACAATCAATTGGTGTTGCAGCAACCATTGGAGTAAAAAATGATATAAGAATCGGGGAATCTAAAATTTCCGGAAACGCAGAACATGTTTTTAAAAACAGGGTATTACACCATGGCACATTGTTGTTTAATTCCAATTTAAAGAACATTGATATGGCGCTTTCGGTTGTACCTGGTAAGTATCAGGATAAGGCAGTACAATCGAACCGGGCTGTTGTGACAAATATTTCGCAATATTTGGCAAAGCCTATGGAAATTGAAGAGTTTGCATACGGATTATCAAAATTTATTTTAAAGAATGAACCCGCAGTAAATGCGATACACCTTTCAAATACTGATGAAGAGAGTATCCAAAGGCTCATGGAGGAAAAATATATTACAGACGAATGGATATGGGGTTATTCCCCCAGGTATACTTTTAAGAATGTATTTGATTACGAGGGCCAACATTGGCAGGTGATGCTGGAAGTAGAGAAGGGGAACATCATTACAGCTGAATTAAAAATAAATGGCATTAATAACCAGCAAATTTCCGATTGTTTTAGAGGATTGCCGCATCGTTTCGATGTATTATTAAAAGAACTTGGAAAGCATCTTAACATGATCAGTCTGTTAACTTTAGAGCAGGTTGTTTCTGGTTTTTTTTAATAGTGTTGAATAATAGTGTGATTGATTATAGAATTATCTTTAAAAGTAAATTTCCAACTTAAAACATTTCATATGGCTCAAATCGTTGACAAACCTACCCTTATAAAAGCGGCAGGAACAATTCCAAAACAGATAGAAGAATTCTTTGGGAGAGTGAACAGCAATACCTCAGAAGTTAGTATTGCCCGGATGAAAAGTCCCACAGGCTGGGAAGAACCAGGTCAATGTCCCAAATTTAATGAGTATACCATTGTTGTAAAGGGAGTTTTAAGGGTACAAATCAGGGATAAACAATTTGAAATCACTGCAGGACAGGGAATTCTCATTCAAAAAGGTGAATGGGTAAAGTATAGTACACCATATGAGGGAGGAGCTGAATATTTTGCTGTTTGTTTACCTGCTTTTTCTCCTGACATTGTAAACAGAGATGGTTTTATTCCCGAAAATAGTAAAGACCTAAAGTCATAAAATAAAAAAGCCCCGAAAAATTTCGGAGCTTTTAAGGGTGGAAGATGGGGTTCGAACCCACGACCAATGGAACCACAATCCACTACTCTAACCAGCTGAGCTACATCCACCGTATATTATTAAAGAACTTTAATTCTAAATTAATCCATCTTTCTAAGCTTAAGCAAAGGAAGGCACTGTTTAAGGAGTGCAAAGATAATTATCTTTTTGGAAAATGAAAAACTCTCGTAAAATATTCTGTTTTTCTTTAGGAATCTTTGTAGAGACCAGTTTTAAATACGTTGTAGTGTTTATTGATAAATTGTAAATTTGTCGGTTTAATTTTTGAGCATATGAATTTGAAAGAAGTAATTACATCATTTGATAAAAAGGAATTTCTTGAATTACCAAAAAGACTTTACAAGAACGAGCCTAACTGGATATGTCCGCTTGACATAGAAATTGATGGCATTTTTAACCCGGAATCGAACAGTAATTTTGAACATGGCGAAGCTATACGCTGGCTTTTGTATGATAATGAAGTTGTTGTTGGCCGTATTGCGGCATTTATCGATAAAATAAAAGTGAATCATTATAAATATCCGACAGGAGGTTGTGGTTTTTTCGAATGCATTAACAATCAGGAAGCTGCTTTCATGTTATTCGATACTGCAAAAAGGTGGCTAATGGATAGAGGAATGAAAGCTATGCTTGGACCGGTTAATTTTGGAGAAAACTTTAATCATTGGGGATTGCTGGTCGATGGGTTCATGCCACAGGGATATGGAATGCCATATAACTTCCCTTATTACAAGGCTTTGTTTGAGAATTATGGTTTTAAGAATTATTTTGAGCAATACTCTTTTCATAAAGTACTTGCTGATGGATTTCCCGAGAGGATGTTGAAATTTGCTGAATATACAGAGCAAAGACCAGGGTATAGTTTCGAACACTTTTCATTTGAAAGAGTTGATGATTTTGTAGGGTATTTCGTAGAGGTTTATAATACTATCTGGAGTGCTTTTCATGATAATTATTCACCTCTGAAAGACAAAGATATAAGGGAAATGCTGGTGAATTCAAAATCAGTAATCGACGAAGAGCTTATCTGGTTTGCATTTGATAAGGGAAAACCTGTTGGTTTATTGGTTGTTATGCCCGATGTAAACCAAGTAATAAGTAAACTTGGAAATGGTAAACTTACCTTTCTGAATAAACTAAAGTTTCTTTTCTACAGGCGCCGTGCAATTACCCGATGTCGGGCTTTTGTTGCAGGTATTTATCCCGAATATCAGAATACGGGCATAATTGGTGCTTTATTTTATCAGTTGATAAAAACACTGAGGAAGAAACCACATCAGAAAGAGATTGAACTTTCGTGGGTTGGTGATTATAATCCTAAGATGGAAACCATTTACGAAAAAATTGGTGGTAAGAAAATGAAGACCCACATTACTTATATGCATCTTTTCGATTCTTCTCTTTCCTTTGAGCGTTTTACAAATGAATTTGAAGGGAAAAAGTATTAGGATTAGCTCCTTCGATTTTCCGAAATGGTATTAACCACATTCTGTTTCTAATAGCCACGAATTCAAAAACTTTATTTGGTGAGGTCAAACTGTTCATGAACTCGTGGCCAGTCCTGATAATTTACATCAGGAGATAACTTAAACCAGATTACACATTTGAGAGTGCGTAAATCGGGTTAACCTATAAGCCAGACTGAAAGCAATTGAAAATTTAAATATTTCTGTTGCTTAATCAGGGTTAAATAGCCGGTTTAGAAACAAGAATCCAGTTTTCCGGAATAATAATATTTGAATGATTTAAGTGCTTGTTCTTCTGCCCATTTTTCTACTCCCAGTTGTTTTATCTTGCAAAGATTAAAAACCTTCATGTTGTGTGGAAATTTATCACTATTGTCAACCAACGGATGAAGCAAAATACAGGGAAAATCGCTGCACTCATAGCAAAACTCGACTTTTTTCTCCTTTGCACAAGTGTATGCCTTGCAATTGCCAGAAAATCCATACAAGCGCAATGAATTACATTTCCCCTCAATATTTCTGCAGCCTGCACAGGGAATATCATTGGCAGAGCATTTCAGCATTTCAGCCATGTTCTTCTTTAATTGTTCATTTGTCGCCGATAAATAAAACGGACAGTTGAAACAGTCGCGCCCGCATGGGGCAGTTAGATTTTTATAATCCATCATGTTAAATAAATTGGTTTGTTTATTTAGTGTAGCAAAATGGATTTTTGTGACCTTAATCGATTAAAAATTTTTCCCAATAGTTTTTACGAGGAAGTTCTTTATCGAATTTTTGATACAATCTGGCCAGTTTGGCAGTTCGGCCTAATTTTTTATATGCTTCCTGAATATTGTAGTGAGAAACAAATTTTTTAATCCGGCATTTACAGGTTACATCCTGGTTATATAAAATACAATCTTTCTCCATAAAATGCCTGACTTTTATGCGCGATCGGGAAATATCTTTTCGGATATTCACTTCGCTGGTTTCCATAATTTGACTGATTTGTTCAAAAGATAATCCTACAATCTCCCGAAAGAGAAAAATTAACCTGGAGCGATTGTTTATGCAATGACAAAATGCGGTCAGGCATTCATCGCAACGTTCTTTAACCGAAGCAGCATTCGATTTTTCATCTTTAAGGGTAGTAATCTCAGGCAAATCGAAGAACTGGTTTATTTCCCTGGTTTTAAGAATTCTTTCTTCCCTGGCATAACGAATAATTGTTCTGTGTGCAATGGTATAAATCCATGTAGAAAATTCAGATTTTCCTTGAAATGTATGGATACTCTTTAATATTTCAAACCATACTTCCTGTGCGGCTTCCTCAGCAATGGCCGTATTTCTTATCATTCTTCGTGAGAGACTGGAGATCAACAGACCATATTTTTTGATTATTTCATTGAATGAAAGGTCTATTTCTGGTTTGTTTTCCATGAGAATAAGGGTTGCAGAATAAAGACTGAAAAGGAGGAAATAAAAAGAGGGAGATAATAAAATCACCCTCATATAGGAACATCAATAAGATTCAAATTATCCCAGGTAAGTTTTAAGCAATTTGCTTTTTGCACGCTGGCGCAAATGTTTAATGGCTTTTTCTTTAATCTGGCGGGTACGTTCTCTCGAGATACCTATTGAATCGCCAATTTCTTCCAGAGACATGGGTTTACGGCCAATGCCGTAGAAAGCCTGAATAACTTTACGTTCTTTTTCAGGTAAAGTATTCAATGTACGTTCAATCTCAAGCTTTAATGATTCCTCCATCAAACTATGGTCAGTGGTAGGATTATCAGGATTAGAAAGTACATCAAGCAGGCTGTTATCTTCACCTTCCTGGAATGGAGCATCAACAGACATATGCCTGCCCGAAAGTTCCATCGTGCTGTATATTTTTTCTTTAGGAATATCAAGAGCTTCGGCAAGCTCATCAGCAGAAGGTTCAAGCTCGTGCTCCTGTTCAAGTTGACTAAAAGTACGGTTCATTTTGTTTAATGCACCGATTTTATTCAGGGGGAGTCTCACTATTCTCGATTGTTCAGCTAATGCCTGGAGAATACATTGACGTATCCACCAAACAGCGTACGAGATAAATTTAAAACCCTTAGTCTCATCAAACTTTTGGGCAGCTTTTATAAGTCCAAGATTTCCTTCATTGATTAAGTCGGGAAGACTAAGTCCTTGATGCTGATATTGTTTGGCCACCGAAACAACAAACCTTAAATTGGCTTTA
>JAHEEB010000353.1 GCA_024640925.1 Bacteroidota bacterium
GAACTTGGCAATTTTACCGGAAATATTCATGATCTAAAGAATATATGCTTATCTGTTGGATTAAAAATTAACTTTTATAATGAAGAAATTCACTTTTTTAAATAAAATACTTGTTGTTTTATTCATGCTCACTTTGGTCTGTTGTGAAACTGAATTTATTCCAGATCCTTTAGATCCGAGACTTCCCAAATACTCTGAAACTGGCAAAAATGTCGCAGGAGCGATTATTAACCAGGAAATCTGGAATTCAGTAGATAATTATAGTTTTGCTTATGTTGTCAACGAACCTATGATTTTTTTGTTTGAAAATGATAGTCTTCATATCGTATTTAAAGGAAATTCAACTATTTGTGACTATATAGAATTTCGTTTATCGGGCTTTGGTATATATAAATTTGAGGACTTAATCCTTTTAAAAAACAAAAAAATACAATTAGATGGATTGCGGAATTCAGGTTTATGTCTTGAAAATTATTGCAATTCATATTATTCGAGTGATCCTGACTGTAGCTTGTCAGGAGGCTCAGGGCAACTTTATATTAAAAATATTGTTGTTGATTCAGTAAGTGCGGTTATTTCAGGTACATTTGGTTTTACCTTTACAAATTCTGAAAATAAAGTTTTCAAAGTATCCTATGGCCGTTTTGACTACCGATTTGAAAACAATTTAAATTTTACACTTTCTAACTAGAAAATTAATACCTGCTTATAGTTTCTTCTTCTACTATTTCCATGAGTAACTTACGAAGTATTGGAAATTTATTAAATGAATCATTCAAATACTCATTAATCCCCTTTTTGGCAATAATATTTTCAATCATATAATCAACTTCTCTAAGTGTAAATGAGTGAAGAAAGTAAAGAGCAATATTCAATTGTTTCTTTTGTTTTTCAAGAATTGCATTAAAGCGTGTCAGGTTGGAACTTACAAACTCATACCGCTTCCTGATATTTTTATCAATAGCCTGAACAATCTCATCCGTTGGCATTTTTCGAAGGGCATATATCTCGAAATAACGATAAAGTCCTAATGCGCCAAAAGCATCCAGGTCGTCGGCTATGGTAAGTACTTCATAGAGTCCCGGGGAACTCTGTTCCGTTTTTATGTTTGAGTAACTTTTATCATCGTGTTTCTCTACAGCTTCGAGAAGTTCCTTTTTATTAAAGGGGTTCTCAAGCGGATATTTATCCAGAAGATTTTTTGTTAAACTACTGCTGATTTGCCCATGTTCGGGGCTTAATGTAACAGAAAGACCGGTATCGTGCATGTAAGCTGCAATCATGGATGCTTCAATAAATTCAAAGTCCTGTTTGTCAAATGCAACCAAAAGTTCTTTTGTAAAGAGCCATACGCGTTTGTGGTGACTTAAATCATGCGATGGAAGCCATATTTCTGAAAAAAGAGTGGCTACTTCTTTTTCAAGTATGGTTTTCCATTTTTCTTCTGCTCTGCTAATTGCACATTCTGTAAGTTCCTTCATTATTATTCGAATGAGATTCCTTTGGATTATTATAGAAAGCCCGAACAGCAAATGTGCAATATTTTTCATTACTTTCGCAACTTGCTTTCCGGATATCATTGATTTTTCCGGGCAACAAGCGATTTAACCAGCAATGCATGAAAGATTTAACTTTCGGTAAGGAACGGAATGTTATTATAAGGTTTGCAATTCCCATGTTGTTGGGAAATCTATTTCAGCAAACCTATAGTCTTATCAATGCTATTATTGTTGGAAAACTGATTGGTGAAGAAGCATTGGCAGCTACAGGGGCTTCGTACCCTATCATCTTTGTGCTGATTTCATTTATAATAGGTGTATCAACAGCTGGGACCATTATAGTCTCGCAATACTTTGGAGCAAAAGATTTTGACCGTGTACGAAAATCGATTGATACTATTTTGATATTTGCCCTGTCATCGTCGATCCTTATTACAGTACTTGGAATATGTGTTGGACGACAAATCTTTATTCTTACAAATCTCCCAAAGGAGATCCTTCCCGAAGCTACTTCATATCTGAATATCTTCCTTGGAGGAACATTCCTGATGTTTGGATTTAATGGAATTATGGCCATTTTAAGGGGACTGGGAGATTCAAAAACTCCACTTTTCTTCCTTATCATGGCTACCTTGTTGAATATTCTGCTCGATTTGCTCTTTGTTTGGGTTTTCAGAATGGGTATTCAAGGGGCTGCAATTGCCACTGTATCGGCAAATGGAATAGCTTTTCTGGCGGCTGCTCTTTATTTAAACAAAACTCATAAACTGATACAGATACGAATCAGGAAAATGAATTTCGATTGGTTTATATTTCGACAAAGTTTACGAATCGGATTACCGAGCGGGTTACAGCAAACCTTTATCGCTTTGGGCGGTCTTGCCTTATATAGTATTGTTAACCTTTTTGATACAAATGTAATTGCAGCATATTCAGTAGCTGGCCGTATTGATAGTCTGGCCATACTGCCAGCCACAACTTTTGGACAGTCGTTGTCGACATTTGTCGGTCAAAACCTTGGAGCCGGCAGAGTGGATCGTGTCAAAAAGGGGCTGAGATCGACCATACTCATCTCTGTTTCGGTTTCAATTGGTATAGCCTTAGTAATAGTGCTCCTCAAAAGTGCGTTATTGCATTTGTTTACGAATAACCAAGAAGTTATATTTTATGGTTCGCAATATCTTTCCATTGTTTGTGTAGGCTATATTATTTTCGGATATATGGCTTCGATAAATGGAGTAATGAGGGGGGCAGGCGATACACTAATCCCTATGTTCATTACCCTGTTTGCATTCTGGATAATCAGGGTACCAGTTGCAGCAATTTTTTCCGGAAGAATGTACGATTTTTTGTTAAACTGGGGATTTAATGTAGATTTACCATCTGTCTTTAAAGGCAGTCTGAAAGAAGCCGGTATATGGCTTTCTTTACCGGTAAGCTGGGGGGTTGGCGCCACATGTTCGACAATCTATTATTTTACCGGAAAATGGAAAAAGAAAAGAATTGTTCAACAATTTGCCGAGTAATTTTTATGTTCATAGACTTTTTATTAATTTACGTAAATATATTTTCAACAGCATGATAAAATCAATGACAGGGTTTGGCAAAAGTATTTGTGAGCTAAACGATAAAATTATCACCATCGAAGTAAAGTCGCTGAATAGCAAGCAACTTGATTTATACACCCGGATACCTGGTGTTTACCGTGAAAAAGATATGGATATCAGGAACGCTGTTACCCAAAGACTTAAACGTGGCAAGGTAGAAGTGAATTTATCTATTGAAAGTACCGGTATTAAAGATGCTGGAAAGATTAATACACCCGTTGTTATTGAATATTATAATCAGTTAAAGGAAATAAGCAAAGGGTTAAATCTCGAAATAAACGATTCTATACTCCAGGTAATTATGCGCCTTCCCGAATCGCTCAAAACAGATAAAGAGGAACTCGATAAAGATGAGTGGGAGAAAATAATGAATCACTTGAACATAGCACTCGATTCGGTTGATAATTTCAGAGAACAGGAAGGATTTGCCCTAAAGACCGATATGCTTGAAAAAGTAGATAATATAATAAGTCATCTTGAAAAGGTGAAGCCATTTGAAGATGACCGCATGAAAATGGTTCGTCAGAAACTTGAGTCATCACTGAAAGAAATTGCTGATGTGGACAAAATTGATTCCAACCGTTTTGAACAGGAGCTGATCTATTACCTGGAACGACTCGATTTAAATGAAGAAGAGGTTCGGCTTCGAAACCACTGTTCCTTTTTCCGCGAAGTATGTGCAACTGATGAGCCGGTTGGCCGTAAACTTGGTTTTATAACCCAGGAAATGGGCAGAGAGATAAATACAATGGGTTCAAAAGCTAATCATACCGAAATTCAGCGATTGGTTGTGATGATGAAAGATGAACTTGAAAAAATTAAAGAACAAACACTAAATATTCTATAGATATGGCTGGTAAACTGGTAATATTCTCGGGACCTTCTGGTGCAGGAAAATCCACCATAGTTAAATATCTCAGGGAAATTAATGAACTTCAGCTGGATTTTTCTGTATCAGCAACATCCAGAAGTAAACGGATAGATGAAACAGAAGGAGTAGATTATTATTTCCTGAGTATCGATGCGTTTAAAAGCAGAATCGAAGACAATGATTTTCTTGAATGGGAAGAAGTTTATCCCGGCCAGTATTATGGTACCCTTAAAACAGAGGTAGATCGCCTTACCAAGGCAGGCAAGAATATTATTTTTGATGTCGATGTAGTTGGAGGTGCAAATATAAAACGACAGTTTAAAGATAAAGCTATTTCCATTTTTGTTCAGCCTCCTACCCTCGATGCTCTTAAAGAACGTTTGGAAAAAAGGGGCACCGAAAGTGAAGAAAGTATACAAAAACGTTTGAAGAAAGCACGACTTGAATTGACTTATTCACGGAGATTCGACCATATTGTAGTTAATGATAAGCTCGAAACTGCACGGGAGGAATCTGAGAAACTTGTCAGGGAGCACCTTACAAAATAATGAAAACCGGTTTATTCTTCGGATCCTTTAATCCGATACATATCGGACATTTGGCGCTGGCTAATTATATTGTCGAATTTACCGATATTGATAAAATATGGTTTGTTGTCAGCCCTCATAATCCGCTAAAAGATAAAACAATTCTTATTGATAATGTCCCGCGTTTTGAGATGGTTAAGCTCGCCATCGATGGAGATTCAAGGTTTATGGCTTGTGATGTGGAATTTGATATGCCCATGCCATCATACACAATCGATACATTAACAATCCTCGAAAAAAAACATCCTGATATGCAGTTTGTTGTTATCATGGGTTCCGACGGATTACCTACGTTCGATAAATGGAAAGATTACGAAGAAATTATCAGACGCTTTCAGCGGTATGTGTATCCCAGAAATGAAATTGATCTGAACGATATCAACAGTTATAAAAACATTGTGCTCATAGATGCTCCGCGCATTGAGGTATCATCCACATTCATCCGCGATTCCATATCAAAGGGACATGATTTACGACATTTCTTACCCCCGGGAGTTTTTGATTACATTAAGGATAAGAAATACTACTATTTCTTAAGATAGAATATTATCCAAATCTATTCCGAAGACAACGTGATTTGCTCTTTCGAATCTGGTTCAAAATATACATTACCGGAGTATCCTCCAAATCCCATTGAGCCAGACGAACCTCCATTGCCGCTGCTTCCTGAGTTACCTGATGGATTTCCTGATCCGCCCATACCTGCCGATCCGCCCGATCCTCCCCAACCTGAATTTCCACCTGAACCAGGTAAGCTATATGCTTTAATCATATGCAGATAAGGCTCTGCATAAGGAGTATAATGAATGTATATATCACCACCTGTTCCGCCATATCCACCATTCCCACCATGTCCACCTTGTCCACCATTTCCACCATTGCTTCCAGGTCCTTGTTCCCTTACTTCAACAGTAGTACTATCGTTTATCTTAACAGTATAAGTGCGCCAATCACCATCTCTGCCCCT
>JAHEEB010001109.1 GCA_024640925.1 Bacteroidota bacterium
CATAAATACTATTATCCAGATGGAACTTTGAAAGAAGAACAGTTCTTTAATCAGGGCATAAAAGAAAATAATTGGAAAAAATATAATAAAGACGGAGATCTTTTTCTTACTATAACTTATAAGGATGATAAGGAATTTAGAATTAATGGAACGAAAGTTGATTTTCCTGTTGAGACTGTTAAAATGATAAAATAGATGGAAGAATTTTTTGATATTCATGAAGAGCAAATTAAGGATAACGTAGAAAAAGATAATATTATACGTCCAAAATGGTTTAAAGAATTTAAAGGTCAATCAAAAATTACTGATAATTTAAAAGTTTTTACAGATGCTGCAAAAATGAGAAACGAGGCTATGGATCATGTTTTGCTTTCAGGACCTCCTGGATTGGGAAAAACTTCATTAGCCTATATAATTGCAAATGAACTTGGTTCAAAGATTAAAATAACCTCAGGTCCTGTTTTGGAAAAAGCTGGTGATCTGGCTGGTATACTTACTAATTTGGATGAAGAAGATATTCTTTTTATTGATGAAATTCATAGGTTAAGTCCTGTAGTAGAAGAATTTTTATATTCTGCTATGGAAGATTATAAAATTGATATTATGATTGATAAAGGTCCAAATGCCAGGAGCATACAATTGAACCTTAATAATTTTACACTAATTGGAGCTACAACCCGCGCAGGCTTGCTTACTTCGCCATTGAGATCAAGATTTGGAATAAAGTCGCATCTTGAATATTATGATACTGAAGTACTTGTTACTATTATAGAGCGTTCATCAGCTATTTTAAATGTAAAAATTGAAAAAAATGCTGCTATTGAAATTGCTCAACGCTCAAGAGGTACTCCACGTATTGTAAATGCATTATTACGACGTGTTAGAGATTTTGCACAGGTTAAAGGAAATGGTTCTATTAATCTGGGTATTGCTCAATATGCGCTTGAAGCTATGAATATTGATGAAAAAGGTCTGGATGATATGGATAATAAAATTTTAAATGTTATAATAGACAAATTTAATGGTGGTCCTGTTGGATTAAATACTATAGGAACTGCCATTGGTGAAGATCCGGGCACAATTGAAGACGTTTATGAACCTTTTCTAATAAAAGAAGGATTTATAAATCGTACTCCAAGAGGGCGGGAGGTAACTGATCTTGCATACAAGCACCTGGGAAAAATGAATAATAAAGAGAAATTATTGTTTTAAAATTTATTAAACTGTTTTAGGAAACGGACATCATTTTCGAAAAAATAACGGATGTCATTAATTTGGTATTTAAGCATTGTTGTTCGTTCAATACCCATACCAAAAGCGAAGCCTGTATATTTTTTACTATCAATATCCGATGCTTCAAGTACAGCTGGATCTACCATACCACAACCTAATATCTCTACAAAACCAGTATGTTTGCATACAGAACAACCTTTTCCTCCGCATAAAGAGCATGAAATGTCCATTTCTGCACTTGGTTCAGTGAATGGAAAAAAAGAAGGACGCAAACGAATGGTTGTTTCAGGACCGAAAAATTCTTTTGCAAAAAGGAGTAATGTTTGTTTTAAATCAGCAAATGAAACATTTGTATCAATATACAAACCTTCAACCTGGTGAAATATGCAGTGTGAACGTGCGGAAATTGCTTCGTTTCTAAAAACTCTTCCTGGAAAAATTTGTCGAATAGGTGGTTGGCTGTTTTCCATCACCCTCACTTGTACAGATGAAGTATGTGTTCTTAAAAGAATATCTGGATTTTTTGAAATGAAAAAAGTATCCTGCATATCCCTTGCAGGATGTTCCATAGGAAAGTTTAAACCGGAAAATACATGCCAATCGTCTTCAATTTCTGGTCCTTCAGCTACAGTAAATCCCAGTCGTGTAAAAATATCGAATATTTCTCGTCGTACAATTGATATTGGATGTCTGCTTCCCGTATTTATAGATTCCGAAGTTTTTGTAAAGTCTTCATTAAAAGTTGTTGAACTTGTAAGTTCAAGAGAATCTTTAATAACTGAAAATTTTTCAGAAGCCAATTGTTTAAGCTGGTTTATCATGTGGCCAACTTCTTTTTTTTGTTC
>JAHEEB010000354.1 GCA_024640925.1 Bacteroidota bacterium
CTGCTTTCGTTATATTTCGAATTTATCGGTTTCCCAAGTGGATTACTTTTTGACCAACGACCTCTCTCTTTTTTCGCGACAAATATATCGGCATTCTCCTGGCTGTAATTTGATAAATACAATTCATTTCCATCATATGAAATTGAAGTGGTGTAGTAATCGCCCGTTGAACCTAATTGTGTTGTCACATCAACAGGAGAACTCCAACTACCATTTGAATAAGTTGATGAGAGAATCCGATCCTTCGATTCTCGAAAAGAAGTAAAAACCAAGGTCTTTTGATCTCCGCTAAGTACTGGATTATAATCTGAATATTTTGAATTAACGACTCCGCCAATGTTCTTCTGTTCTACTGTTACTGGTTTTTCTAGACCAGCTCTTGTAAGGGCAAGACCATTAGTTCGACGATATATAATATCCTGAGCCTTTTCATCGGCTCCAACATATGAAAGATACTTATTGTATGCATTAGAGGCTTCATCAAGTTTGTTAGTCCTATGATACGAATCGCCCAATAAGATCCATGCTTCGGGTGAAGCACCATCTGATTTAAAATTGCCTGCCTCGTAATTCGGAATTACATTAGTTATTGCTTTTTCCAGATATTGTAATGCTTCACCTTCCTCTCCAGGAATATTTAAGTAAGACTGCCCGGCCCGATAATTAAAATTAGCATTGTCTGGTTGAGTATTCAACAGTTTAACGTATAGCCTTGCAGCCTTCTGATATTCACCTAACCCAAGGTAATATTCAGCATCGATAAAATCGCTCTTTTCAGTGTTTGATAACTGAGAAAATACATTCTCCTGAAAAATGCCACAAAGGATAAAAAGAATGGCTATTTGATATCTCTTACCCATCATAATGAGAAATTGTTTTTCTATGGAACTGCTAAAAATGTTTTGGTTTCAATGTTATAAATATCAGCTATACCTGTCTCCGGATCTATAATAGAATATAATCCGGACATACAGCCCTCGCGGACAATATAGAATAAATCGTCGCGGGTAGTGCTTAAAGAATATCCAACATTACGAGGTGTAGACCATTCATTGTTTTCGAAATACGAATAAAAAATGTCGTAACCTCCCATGTTAAAATGACTCTTTGAACTAAAAAAGATGGTTTTACCAGAATTACATAAAACCGGAGTCTCTTCATCTTCATCAGAATTAATTACATCTCCGATATTTTTTGGTTTGCCCCAAAAGCCTTTAGAATCACGAATACTTATATATATATCTTTTCCGCCTTTTGTTCCCTGACGGTCGCTTACAAAGTAAATTGTATTATTATCAACTCCAAAAGTTGCATAGGTTTCTTGCACCAATGTATTTATCTTGCCTGGAATTCGTTCAGCTTTTGTCCACTTATTATCTTTATAATAAGATATATATATATCGGCATTACCATTTTCTTCCCTTGTCATCAAAAGAATTGTTCCGTCTTTATTTAGTGCTGTTGGATAAAAATCGCCATCAGAAACAACCTCTTCATTAATGTTGAATGGCATTCCCCAGTCGCCACCAACGTTCTTCGACATAAAAATTGCATCATAGAACTTAAGGCCCCTGTTAAAAATTAATGTATTTCCATCGGCGGAAACAACAGGATTAAATTCAGAATAATCTGTATTTATTTTATCATTTAAACGGGTCTTGGTCATTTCGATAGGAGCATCTTGAATAATTTTTGCTCGTTCACAAGATTTAATCTCCTTTTCAACAACATTTAAATTATAGTTATGATAAAAGTAGGGAGAATCAATAAATTTTGCATAAACAGATAAAGCTTCATCAAGCTTTCCTGCCATTCTGTATGCATTTCCAAGGTAAAACATTGAATGTAGGGGAGCATTTCTTTCAAAGAAATCATTTACGCGGTAATCATTTTTGGGTATTGTATTACTAACAGCTTTTTCAAAATAAGGTACTGCAAAATATTCCAGTCCGGGAATATTCAGGTAACATTCTCCAACTTTGAAATTGTAATTGGAATTATCATTGGATTTTTCCAATAGCTTTGAATAAAAATAAAGAGCTTCCTTATAATCTTCTCTTTCGAAAAAATATTGTCCTTCTTCAAAAAGCTCCTCTGGTGTCATTTTCTCCTGTTGAGAAAACCCAATGGTGAAAACACAACAAAACGATAATAAAAAAATAATTCTCATACCTGCATTTTATCGAGGGGATAAATTTAGTGAAAATCAGAATACTTTCTAATTTATTTAATAACAGTTTGTAACAAGATTTTTATATGTTGAGCTTAGTCATTTACCAATCAATAAAAAAGTCGCATTAAAGCGACTTTTTTATTGGTTTTTGGTCTTTATTTTATTCTTAATTGAGGGGGGACAATTTCTGCTCTTTTGATCAAAAGAGTCTTTTCATCAATTCCGGTAATTTTAAATTCTGCCCGGCGATTAAATGCGCGTCCTTCCGGATTATCTGAGCCATCGGGGTTTGCATTTATGGCAACTGGCTGGGTTTCGCCCATACCAATAACTTCTATCCTTGAAGCATCAATACCTTTTTTAGTGAGGATTTTCATTATTGATACTGCCCTTCGCACAGATAAACTCTGATTATACTCCTCTGGCCCAAGGGCATCTGTGTTACCAACAATTGTAAGTTTAACTGTTGGATTATCTTTCATTAATTTTATGTATTTATCTAATTCTGCCAACGTTTGGGGCGACAAAGCGGAATTGTCAAACCCAAACAGAATTGGGCTTACCTCCAATTCAAAAACCCTGGTTGGTTCCTGAATTTTTGATGCTTCTGATTCCATGGGTACAGGTGTTACTTCTGCAATTGGTTCTTCTGCCGTTGGTGGCGGTGTAAAATCGACCATGTATATATCCCAGCTGCCTAAACCTCCATCTGCAATGCGTTGCATATAGGCGACCTGACCAGTATCCCAGGGAAAATATAACAAATCTTCATCGGTTGTAGAAAGAGGGTAAAGTAAATTTTCGGGGTTTGCCCAACCAGTATCGTTTAAATGTGCAACAAAAAAATCATAGCCTCCCATATTTTTGTGGCCCTGAGAACTAAAATAGAGTGATTTACCATCCATAGTTACAAAGGGGGAATCTTCATTTAATGAAGTATTAATCCCTTTTCCTAAGTTTTTAGGAGCACCCCATTCCCCGTTTTCCTGTAATATAGACGAGTAAATATCCATCTCCCCAACCCCTCCGGAACGGTTACTTGTAAAATAGATTGTATTACCATCCCTGGAAAAAGAAGCATGCGATTCCCAGAAACGACTATTGATGTTAGCGCTTATAGGTTCTGATTTAGTCCATTGTCCGTTTTCGAATTTGCTTATTAGTATATCACTATCGAATTCATCTTCTCTTGTTAACAATAATGTTTTCCCATCGTAGGAAATACCAGTAGCCCATTGATCTCCATCAGACATAAGCTGAGGTGTTATGTTAATTGGCCTTGACCAGTTGCCATCACTCTTCTTATTGGACATAAGTATAGCCTCATAAAATGGGAGTTTCGTCATAAAAACCATTATATTTCCGTCTCCCGAAACAATACAATTGTGATTTGATAAGCTTGAATTTATTGGAGAGGGTAAAAGATTAAACTTAACATAAATGGGATTATTCATATATTCCCTTGCAATATTACAAGCCTCAATTTGCTTATTCGCATATCCCTTCTCTTCTTTTGCAACATCGGGTAAAAGAGAGATATAAACATTATATGTTTCTATAGCTTTATCCAGATTGTTAACGACCCGATATGCATTACCCAGGTAAAGATATACATCAAGCGGGGCAAACTGTTCGTTAAGTGTTGAAGCAACATATTTTGATGACGCACTCAGACTGGCTTTTGTTAGATATTCGATGGATTTATTTTTTTGTCCCGGGATATTCAAATAACAAACCCCAATTTTATAATTTATGTTTGCATTGTTTTCATAACCTCTTTTAGAGACTTCAATGAAATCATGAAGGGCATCAACATATTCTTCTGCTGCAAGAAAGAACTCTGCATCGGCAAAATATTCCTTCAATGGTACATCTCGTTTCTGTGCACAAACAGATAGTGTCATTCCCAGAAAAACTGTAAAGAGTAAAAGTTGCTTCATTATTATTGGGTTTAGTACAAAAAAATAAAATTAAGACAAATCTTATTCACCAGATGAAGAATAGGGAATAATTTTAAGTTCAAGGTACAAAAAAAACAATAGTTGTCAAACCTCTTTTATTAAATGAATAAACAATTTATGGTTTCGTTTTGAGTTTAAGCTCATCGGGTACTTCGTCTGAGTTGATAATTTTAAGTTGTTCCTCATGAACTTTCACCTCAATGCTAACCCGCCTGTTGTACATCCTCCCTTTTTCATTATCTGAGCCATTCGAATTTCTATTAATGGCTACCGGATTCATACTTCCTTTGCCAAGAGTTGTAATTCTGTCAATGGAAATACCTTTTGAAATGAAATATTGTTTCACTTCAGCAGCCCTTCTCTCTGAAAGAATCTGGTTGTACGAATCGGCTCCGAGAGCATCAGTATGCCCTGAGACAATGATATTTAACTGTTTGAAATTCTTAAGCAAATTAGCCAGCGAATCTAACCCCGAAAAATATTTCGGTTGAATGACATAACTGTCAAAAGAGAATAATATATCCGGAACATAAATAATTGTTGGGGATTTTTTTGATATTGTTCTCCATTCAGGCGAATCAAGAGTAAGTTCATCTATGGAAGATTGAGGATCAACAACAATGGTCTGGGTTGCCAGTATGGCATCGCTATAAAAGAAGTTAATCTTGTAACTTCCTGTTGGTAACACAAAACTATATGATCCATCCTCAAGTGTTATGTCCTCATGAACAATCATGCGTGTTGTATCGTTCGTTACGTCATATTTTACCGGTTTCTGAGTTATTGTATCGGAAAATAAAAGTTTACCCTGAACATATAATTTTGGCGTAACTGAGTTTTCGTCAAGGATAACTTTGTAAATCTGGTACTTATTGCTGACCTTACTGTCAAGTTTATATATATAGGCTAATCCATTTTTCCCAAATGGACTAATATATTTATCGTCATCCGGGGATGAAACAGGACTTCCAAGATTAACAGGTGCTCCAAAATGCCCCCCATTTCCTTTTGAAACAAATAAATCATATCCTCCCATGTTTAAATGACCTTGGGATGCGAAAAATAGTTGTGTCCCATCGGAATTGATATAAACGGCATCCTCATCGAAGGAACTGTTGATTTCTTTTCCAAGATTTACCGGATTACTCCAACTTTCTTCTGAAAGCTTTGTGGATACATAGATATCATTCCCTCCCTCTCCACCGGAACGATTACTACAGAAATATAGTGTTTTCCCATCAGATGAAAGCGATCCGGCAGTTTCATTAAAAGGACTGTTAATGGGTTCGGGAAATTTCTGAACCTTATTCCATATTTTCTCCTGGTTTTTTGTTGTAAAGAATAATTCCGAACCGTTTCCAGGTGAATATGTTGTTAAAATCATTGTAGAG
>JAHEEB010000355.1 GCA_024640925.1 Bacteroidota bacterium
AGAAAATCAAATCGGATGAAGAATTGGTGGGTTTGGTATATCAATTAACTCCGAAAGACCATTTAACTGATGTAGTTTGGTACAAGAGACCTGGAACACTTGCTATAATAGTTTTAGCAATGGTTACAATTCTGACAATATTATTCTGGTAACACTTAAAAATTTTAATTATGCTCGATATAAAAATCCCCATAGGCTTAATGTTTAGCGTATTTGGCATTTTGCTTACAATATATGGAATTTTCACATTTTCAAATGCCACACTTTATGCAAAAGCATTTAATGTAAATATTAATCTTTGGTCAGGAATAGCAATGCTCATTTTTGGAGGAGCAATGCTTCTGATGTCAGACATTCGTAAAAAGAAAAAATAATCTTTTATCGTATATTAGAAAGCCGCACCAATAAATGGTTGCGGCTTTTTTTTAACCCGAAATAATCAACAGAAAATTCCATAATAGATTAATAGAATTATTTGCCCATCCTGTAATTTGAGCATACTGTTGTTTTTTATAAAAAAACCTTTTATATGGAAAAAACAATAATTGAATAGAAAATATCCGGTTCCTGATTTGTCTCTACTGATTTTCTTTATAACGTAGTCCTAAGTTTTCCATAAAATTCAACAGGTGTCTCACTCCTCTTAAATAGAGCAAAATGAAGAAGAGGAAGGACATAAACCATATTACAATAGTATTAACCCAGAATGTGCTATAATATTGGCCAAAAATCATTTTTCTTGGAGAATAGAAATGAGCTTTAATGAATTTTGATTCCGGATCGAGGTATATAGGATCAATCTTTTGAATTAATTTTCCTTTGTATTCAACAATCCTGACAGATTCATTTGCATTCTGAACAAATTCTGCAAGCTTGTCATTATAATACCTTCTTTTTTGTTCAAGAAAAGCTTCCTTTTTTTCAGGTGTATCCTGGTTATCTTGTATGAGCTTGTCTCTTTCGTCGTTTTTAATGTTGTAATTTCTTATATAAAACCTGTTTACCTGAGCCAGGTACTCCCTTAATTCTTCTATTAATCCTGAAGAAATTTCAGCATGCTTTAATGCCTCCAAATGAATAAATTTAACTTTTGGATTAAACTCGATCTCTTTTGATATTTCGTTATAAAGTAAGGTGGTGTATGAGTTTATCTTTTCTTTTTCCCTTCCTTCGGAGTATTTGGCAAGGTAATCAACCTTGTTTTCAAGGTTTTTCACCCAATAATTTTTTTTGAACTCGCATATGCTCATTACCTTGTTTAGTTTGTAAAACTTTTGCATATAATCGTTTTCCATAAACTGATAAACGGCCAGGGCTTCATAACCCCAGCGGGCTGTCATTCCTTCACCATAGCCGGGAACACGATCGGGCGATGAAATAGAAGGGTTCAGTTTCTCATACTTAACAATGACACCACTTAAAATTATTTGTGGTATAACAAGAAAGGGAATTAGAATATAAATGGTGACAACCGTGTTGAAACTATCGGATATAACCAGTCCAATCATATTGGCCGATACCCAGCAACTGAAAAGAATTATCCAGTAATGCAGATACATTCCGCGAAGCTCCATAATGTAATTACCGACAAGCACAAAAGTAAGGGCCTGAATTGCTGATAATACAAGCAGAACGGCCACTTTTGATAATAAATAGCTCGACCAGCTAAGATTTAGAAAAGCTTCGCGCTTTAGAATTTTCCGATCTTTGATTATTTCTTCAGCACTTACAGTAACACCCATGAAAAAGGCAATGATTACCGACATAAAAATGTATACAGGTAAATTGCTGTTACCCATGAATGTATATCCAAATTCATTTGTTTCGCTTACATTATAATATTTAATAATAAAAGCAAGCACAAAAGCCAATACCGGGGCTTCCAGAAAATTAATAATAAGGTACTGGTTGTTTGAAAGCTTTGAAAGTATATCGCGCTTGGAAAAGATAAAGAATTGTTTGATCCGGTTGGGTATTTTAAACAACACTTTAGGTAAATCACTATGTCTGCCGGTAATATGTTCCTTTTTGTCTCTTTCGTCGAGATAGAAGTTGTACCATTGTTTTGGTGAGATTTTTCTGTTATGGGTAAACTTTCCGTATTCGTCCAGTATATTCGATTCAACAATATTAAATAACTGTTCAGGGTTTACATTCCCGCAAACACGGCATTCGCTCTCGTTATAATTCGCATGATGAATTTTCGATTTAAAATAAAGAATAGAGTCAATCGGATCGCCATCGTATATGAGATAACCGCCCGTGTCAAGTATGAGCAGTTTATCGAACATCTTAAAAATATCAGAAGAAGGTTGATGTATAACAACAAAGACCAGCTTACCTTTCAGAGAAAGTTCCTTCAGCAGGTCCATGATGTTCTCCGAATCGCGAGAAGACAAACCTGAGGTTGGTTCATCGAGAAATAAAACGGCAGGCTCTCTTATTAATTCAAGAGCTATATTTAATCTTTTGCGTTGGCCCCCACTTATCATTTTATTTAAGGGTGTACCAACTTGTATGTCTCGAATTTCATATAGTCCCAGACTTTGTAACATTTTATTTACTATCTCAGAAAGCTGTCCTTCTGAATAGTTTGTAAAACAAAGCTTGGCATTGAAATATAAATTCTGATATACCGTCAATTCCTCTATAAGCAAATCATCCTGTGATACAAAACCAATCAGACCCTCGACTTTCTTCTTTTCGGTATGAATATCTACACCATTAATGGTAATGCTCCCGGTGTCGGGAGGATTGGTTCCGTTTAACAAGTGGAGAAGCGTTGACTTTCCAGCGCCACTGGCACCCATTATGCCGACCATATGACCCGATTTTTCCTGAAAACTTAATGGATGCAAACCAACAACACCACTTCTGAATTTATAAGATATATCTTTTGCTTCAAAAACAATTTTAGAATCGATGCTGGCAGCATGAAACAAGCTAACAACATCGCTATAATAAATTGGTTTTATAGTGTGGTTGCGGATGGAAGAGCCTGTATTAAATACATAAATCTTATCTGGCTGCAGAAGCTGACCATTCAAATACAACTCATGATTTCCCAAATATCGCAAGAAATACATATTTGCCGAGGCAACATGCAAAATTCTGATTTGACCTTTTAAGTGTTGAGAGCAAATATGTTTCAGTTGTTCGGGTTGTTCCGACTTTTCATCAATAATTAATATGTTTTTTGATGAGGGAAGCACCTCATTATCAGATATCGAATAATCCCTTATATCATCATGTTCCTGGCGTGGAATATAAAAAGAATCAGATACTGTTTCGATAAATTCATATTCCTGATCAGATATATCGGTATTGGAACTGTTAACAAACTCAAAAAGATGAATAAGAACAATAAGCTTTTGCTGTTGGGTTAATTCGTGATTTATTTCATCACAAATCCGAAGAAGCTTTACCGAATCTGGTCCAATTCTTCGTTTGCCGCTTCTGCTGATTAAGTTCTGGTGTTTTTCAAAATAGGTATCATAGATATCAGAATAACCTCCAACTAAATCTTCATTCAGCAAACGACGCAAAAAAGATTCTACCACTGGCTTACGATCATCGCTGGATAATTGATTATCGTCAGGCCGTGTAATAATAGCGAATAGCTCCATCAATGCTTTTAGGATCTGCTCACTCATTTGGAACTAGTTGGTTCGTTTGGTTTCTAATACCTATTCTACGCATTTGTCGTAGCTTTATTTTGCAATATACAGATTTCTATAGGTTATTTATCTTTTTTAAGCTGTTAATAAACAAAAATAATCAGATTATATGATAATAATATGTCTGAAATTCAGATCACTTCATTTATAACAAAGAATGATTCAAATTATTAAGGGATAGATGAATAGAATTGAATATCCGGATTTTAGAATAGAGAACCAATGGTGCCAAAAAGACATAAGTTTTCAACCTTTAAATGCCATTATGACATTATAAATTGTTTGGTTAAATGTTTGATAGGTTGTATTTAAAATTTAAGTTATGAACCTGAATAATTTTACCACAAGGGCCCAGGAAGTTATCCAACATGCTTTTTTCATTTCTCAGGAAAAGGGCAATCAGTCGGTTGAAACAGGGCACATTTATAAGGCGCTTAATGAAAAAGCAACGGATGTTATTGAATTTATAATTAAAAAATCAGGAGCTAACCTAATACTTATAGAGCAAATAATAGAAAAAATTATTGAAGGATATACAAAAGTTTCAGGTGGTGAGCAATATCTTTCGGGTAAAGCTACAGAAGCATTGCAGAAATCAATTGGGTTTTCTCAAAAATATGATGATCAATTTGTAACCTGCGAACATATATTTAAAGGACTGGTAGCAATCGATGATCAGGTTTCCAGAGTGCTTAAGGACAATGGACTTACAGAAAAATCGATAGATAAGGCTATCGATGAGTTGCGAAAGGGCTCAAAAACAACTTCTCAATCGGCAGAAGATACATATAATGCATTGAACAAGTATGCAATTAACCTAAACGATAGTGCGCGAAAAGGTAAGCTGGATCCGGTTATCGGTCGCGATGACGAGATTAGGCGTATATTGCAGATATTAACCCGTCGCACAAAAAATAACCCGCTTCTAATTGGTGAACCCGGTGTTGGAAAAACAGCAATTGCCGAGGGACTTGCTTATCGTATCATTTCAGCCGATGTCCCCGAAAACTTAAAATCAAAACAGGTATATTCACTTGATATGGGGGCCCTTATTGCAGGTGCAAAATATAAAGGTGAATTTGAAGAAAGGTTAAAGGCAGTTGTAAAGGAAGTAACTGCTTCTGATGGTGAAATAATTTTGTTTATCGATGAGATACACACTCTTGTCGGAGCTGGCAAGTCAGAAGGTGCTATGGATGCTGCAAATATTCTTAAACCAGCCTTGGCCAGGGGTGACCTGCGCGCCATAGGTGCTACTACCTTTAATGAATATCAGAAATATTTCGAAAAGGATAAGGCTCTTGAACGCCGCTTCCAGATTGTAATGGTCGATGAACCCGATATATTAAGCGCTGTATCAATTCTTCGTGGGTTGAAGGAACGCTACGAAAGCCATCATAAGGTACGGATTAAAGATGATGCCATTATAGCTTCTGTTGAACTTTCCAGTCGTTATATTACTGAACGTTTTTTGCCCGATAAGGCTATTGATTTGATTGATGAAGCTGCCTCAAAAATGCGTATAGAAATGAATTCGCTGCCATCTGAAATTGATGAAATCGAAAGAAGGATTAAGCAACTTGAAATTGAGCGCGAGGCAATTAAAAGAGAGGGCGATAAGAAAAAGGTGGAAGATTTATCAAAAGAGCTTGCCATACTTAATGAAGAACGAACAAAAATGCGCGCTAAATGGCAATCGGAAAAAGCGATTGTCGAAAGTATCCAGCAAAATAAAGCGAATATAGAACAATACAAATTCGAAGCTGATAAAGCCGAACGTGAAGGTGATTATGGAAAAGTAGCCGAACTCCGGTATGGAAAGATTAAAGAGGCCGAGGCCGGTATTGT
>JAHEEB010001110.1 GCA_024640925.1 Bacteroidota bacterium
CGACGAAAAACTTACAGGTCTTATTATTACTGAAAAGAATGGTGTAATTATATACTGTGATGACCAATTCTGCCAGTTAAGTTGTTTATTGCAGGAAAAAATACTCGGACAAAAGATTGTTGATGTTTTTCCAAATAACAGCTACTTTTTAAACAATTATCTGGAAGGCGGGAAACACCGGGTTGGTTGTGAAATTATAAGGATAGACTGTGGCCCAGGGAAAGAAAAATACTTACTGGTAGATATTTTATCACTGCCAAATGAAACCGAACATTTATATTGGTTGTTTCACAAAGCAGAGGATTATAAACAGATAACAAAGGAACTTTTACAAAAGGATCATTATTTAAATGGTATTTTCAGAGCCGCCCCGATTGGTATAGGCGTTGTGTTCAACAATAAGTTGTTCTATGTTAACCAGGAGGTTATTTCCATTACTGGTTTTTCTGCTTCCGAATTATTGGGGAATTCCATCGAAATGTTTTTTGCCAGTAAATCCGAATTTGAAAAACAATTCATGGAGGCTGAAAAAGAAATTGAGAAAAAGGGAATATATGCTAACGAAAGTTTATGGATTAACAAAGAGAATGAGAAAAAATATATACAATATAGACTTACCCCGATTGATACAAAAGACATTAGTAAAGGATTAATCTTCACTGCCCTTGATATAACAGAACAGAAACTTAGTATCGATCAATTGGAAATCAGTGAAAAAAGATATCGAAAACTGATCGACGAAGCTGCTGATGCAATATTTGTGATTCAGGTAAACAAAGGATTAATAATAAAAGTAAACCAAAAGGCTTGTCAGCTCACATCATATTCTCAGGAGGAACTTATTGGCAGGCATGTTTCTGCCTTGTTTCCTCAAGAAATTTCACGTGAATACATCGATCAGTTTATAAGCGAATCGTGGACCCGCGAACATCCCATAGCCAGGGCAGATATTGTTTGCAAAGATGGCACCTGCATTCCTGTTGAAATAAACAATACCATTGTTGACGACATTAATGGGAAACTGATAATTGGGTTATTCCGCGATCTCTCTGACCGGTTTATTTGGGAGAAAAAACTTTCTGAAAGTGAATTACAATATCGCATTTTGTTTAATTCAGTGCAGGAAGGAATCATTATTATTGAATTGGGCTCAAAGTCGATTAAGCTTACAAATCAATTTGTAAGCAATTTGCTCGGTTTTTCAAGCGAAGAACTTATGCAAATGCAGATAAGCGACATATTAATGGATGATCAGGTAGCTGTTGACCAAACTGTCAAGGATTCTGTTTTAGGGATTTCAAAAACTGAGAATATCCTTTGCAGGAAGAAAGATGGGGGTAAAGTATATGTCGATGTAAGAACCTCAACAGTGCAGATTGATGGAAAAAATTCTATTGTAGTTTTTCTAACAGATGTTACCAGCCGGTTTGAACAACAACTATATCTTGAAAACATTAATAATCAATTAAATGACCAACAGGGAAAATATTACCAGTTGACGGAAAAACTTCAGGAATCATATGAGAATATAAATAAGATAAACAAGGAATTGGAAACCTCTTCCAGAAATTACAATAAATTATTCAACGAAATGGTCAGCGGATTTGCTGTTCATGAAATGATTTATGATGAAAATGGCAATCCTTACGATTATCGATTTATTGCTGCAAATCCTGCTTATGGAAGGTTAACAGGTATGGAGCCTGAAAAAATTATTGGAAAAACTATTCGCGAAATATTACCTAATATCGAAGATTACTGGATCGAAAAATTCGGAATAGTTGCCAAAACAGGCAATCCAATCAGCTATCAGAATTTTGTGAAAGAGCTTAACAAATATTACGAAACGGTTGTTTATTCGCCGGGAAAGGACTTGTTTGCTGTTGTATTTAATGACATAACACTACGGGAAAAAAGTAGTTCGGAACTAAATAACTTATTCAACCTTTCCATCGATCTTATTTGTATTACCGATTTTGATGGATTATTTATTAAAGCAAATCCGGCATCTTATAAAATATTAGGCTATTTAGAAGAAGAAATAATAACTCGAAAAATTTTCGATTTT
>JAHEEB010000356.1:0-1244 GCA_024640925.1 Bacteroidota bacterium
TTTCCGATGAAATTCATTCCGATATTGTTTACAAGGGGTTTAAGCATATACCAACCGCTACATTAAGTCGCGAAATTGATATGAATACAGTTACACTTAATTCACCCAGCAAAACATTTAACATTGCCGGACTCGATTCGGCATATATTATCGCCTCAAATGACAAATTATTGAATAAAATTTCATGGTATTTCGATGGCATGCACATTTCTCCTAATATTTTTGGGATTGAAGCTACCAGGGCCGCTTATATTCATGGAAAAGAATGGGTAAAGGAATTGATAAACTATTTTGAAAAAAATATGAACCTGGTTAGAAATTTTCTTCGGTCTAATCTTTCCGATATCAAATTAATTGAGCCGGAAGCTACTTATTTGCTATGGCTCGATTTTAGGAAATTAGATTTAAGCAGAAAGGAACTAAACGAAATTCTGGTCAAAAAGGCAAAAGTTGGCCTTAGCGATGGATTCCAATTTGGTGCCGAAGGAGATGGGTTTCGCCGAATGAACATCGGATGCCCATACTCGAAAGTTAAGGAAGCCCTGGAAAGTATTGCATTGGCATTAAAAAGTGAAAGTTAGTATAGTTTTAGAAATGCATGACTAAAGCCAACATTACGGATCATGTTCCTCCTCCCGGATGGAGTTAGTGAAAAAATGAATTATTTTTGTCAAAACAGGGTCAAAAACCAAAAAAAATGAAAGTTGTTTGGAACTCATTGGGTAATATTTGAAAACCTGCGTAACTTGGTATGAGTTTTTTTGTTATATTAGAAAATTGATTTAACCGCATAAAAGTGTTATGAGACTGAATATTGCTTCTAAGATAATATTAGGTTTTGGTGGGATGACTGCAGCTGTTATATTGTATGCTATACTTACAATTAATGCGCTATCGAAAAGCCGTGAAGTGAATACAGAAATAAATACGGTGTATTCCCCGTCGATTGATTTAACCCGAGCGCTTTTTATCCAAATTTCAGATTCACGAATGCTGATAAAATCATGGGTAAATACAATTCAAAGCGATTCTCCTGAAAAAATAAAACTTAAAGAGCTGCATAGTGTGAACTATAAGAAATTATATGATACACTTGCTTCTTTAAGCAATAACTGGAAAGAAGATTCATTAAGGACGCTCCTCAAAAACATTGATATTTGCATTCAGGATACTTTGTTTAAAAGTCACAAAGATATTATGAGCCAACTTACCGATTTTGAAAGTTACAACGATGCAAATGTTAT
>JAHEEB010000356.1:1254-5494 GCA_024640925.1 Bacteroidota bacterium
TGTTGCACCCATGGTGGAAGAACAAGGTGAAGTGATAACAACTTCACAGAAGGCATTAGACAAAATTCAACGATTAATAAACTTACAGGAAAAAATTATAAACGATAAACGCGACCAAATGGCTAAATCGTTTGACCGGCTAAGAAACTTCATACTTTATATGTTATGCGGACTTATTCTTGCTGCAATAGTCCTGACCTTTGCAACGGTTGTATCACTCACTAAACCTATTAACAGAACCAAGAATGTTCTTTTGTCAATAAGCAAAGGTATTTTACCCGATACGAAACTTAAGGAAGGCAATGACGAAATTGGACAAATGGCCAGAGCTTTACATGCTGTGGTTAAATCTTTAAAAGATATTTCAACATTTGCTATTCAGATTGGTAAAGGCAATTTTGAGACTGAGTTTGCTCCTTTAAGCGATGATGATGTTCTAGGGCAATCCTTACTTGAAATGCGCGACGAATTGAGAAAAGCTAAAGATGAAGAAGAAATCAGGGCGGAAGAAAATTTGCAGCGAACCTGGGCATCACAAGGTGTGGCATTGTTTAGTGATATTCTGCGGAAACATAGCGATAACCTTGCTGATCTTTCTTTCGAGATTATTAGTACAATGGTTCAGTATACTCACGCAAATCAGGGAGGTATTTTTATTATCAATGATAACGATCAAGAGAATATGTTCCTTGATTTAACTGCTTGTTATGCTTACGATCGTCAGAAATTTATCAAGCGAAGAATTGAAGTAGGAGAAGGATTGGTTGGACGTTGCTATCAGGAAAAAGAGAAAATCTTTCTGACAGATATCCCAAAAGATTACATTAAGATTTCTTCAGGGCTTGGCGAAGACAATCCAAAGTGTCTGTTGCTCGTTCCTCTTGCGTATAACAATAAAATTTATGGAATAATTGAGATAGCTTCATTTAGTGTTTTTCAGAAACACGAGGTTGAATTTATCGAACGAATAGGGGAAAGTATTGCATCTACAATATCTTCTGTAAAATCAAACATACAAACTCAAATGTTGCTTGAACAGTCACAGCAACAAGCTGAAGAAATGTCGGCACAGGAAGAAGAAATGCGTCAGAATATGGAAGAACTTAGGGCTACTCAGGAACAATCGGGTCGCCGTGAACAGGAACTTATACGGGAACTTGAATCTTTAAAGAAACAATTCCAAAATGTATAATGAACTAACTTGAGATAAATCCCACAGTATAGATATAAAAAAAAGAGGCTGCTTTTTTGAACAGTCTCTTTTTTATTTTAAAAATATCTTGAGAAGATATTAATCAATTTTAACGTGACTCCAGTTTTCGCCCCGACGTATTCGGTTAAGCTGGGTATGGGTAATACCAAATTCTTTAGCAATCTTATATAAAGGTGTTTTCCCTCGTCTTAACCTTTTCTTTAAGCGCATCACTTCGGTTTCAGTTAATTTCGAGTTTGTAATCTCACCCTTACGTTTTAAAATAGCAGCAGCAGTACGCGGACTTTTTCTACTATGAGCAAACATTTCCGGACGTGTTGACCATCTTAAATTGCTCTCATGATTGTTCCATTTATTGAAATCAACATGAATAACGTTGTTCGATTCTTTATTAGGTTGTTTTAAGAATTCTTCTGCAACTAACCTGTGAAGGCTTTTTGTAATACGTTTACGATTCAAAATCTCTTCGTCTGTGCGAAAAGAAAAATATGCATAACCGTTCACATTTGAAGCTTTTTGAATGACAAAATCATTCTTTTTTCTTTCCCATTTTTTAATACGTCCATAGTTCGAGATCTGGTATTTATCATCCTGATCAACTCCCTCAAAGTATATGGGTTTCCACTTTTCGTCCCAATAAGTTTTATCTGCCATGACTAGAAAATTAAGTTATAATTCTTTTTGCAAGAACAAGTAATATATATTTTAATGAACTTCGGGCTGCAAATTAAGAACTTTTTTGAAAAGTTAGTATATGTAAACCAGTAATCTTGCAAAAATTTACATATACGTCACAATTTCTTCAACGAACGCGTTGTTTAACTGCTTCAAACAGCAAAATTCCACAAGCAACTCCAACATTTAATGACGATGTTTTTCCCTGCATGGGAATACCTACTAAATCGTCGGTTTCCTTAATAACACTGGCTTCTAACCCGGTATCTTCAGCTCCCATGACAAGAGCATATGGTCCGGTATAATCGGCTTGAAAATAAGGGGTTTGTGCTTTTTCGGATGCTCCAAATATTTTTATGCCCGAATCATGTAAATAGCGTATTGTTCTTTCAATGTTTTCCACACGACATACAGGTATACGATGTAGTGCTCCGGCAGAAGTTTTTATTGCGTCTGAGTTTATTATAGCTGCTTTTTTTGATCCAATTATAATAGCATCAACTCCGGCTGATTCTGCAGTTCTTGCCATAGCTCCAAAATTTCGAATGTCAGTTATCCCATCAAGTATCAGCAAAAATGGGTCACGACCTTCTTCAAAAATTACAGGTAATATTTGTTCAATGTCGTAATAGGGTATGGGTGATATAAGGGCAATAACCCCCTGATGGTTCGCTCTTGAAATCTGATCGAGTTTTTCAACGGGCACATATTGAAAGGGTATTTTATGCTTTCTTACAAGGGCAAAACATTCCTGGAACAAATCGCCCTTGAGTTGCTTCTTAATTAAAATTTTCTGAATTGTTTTACCTGCATCAATAGCTTCCATAATTGCCCTGAAACCTATAACTGCATCGAGAGATTGTTGCTTTTTTATCATAATATAATGATCAATAGTGTGAAAAACTTTGAAGAACTATACCTTTTATTTTGAAATTCCCCGCTCATCACTTCTAATCCAATAAATAAATTTTACCATTTGTCCACGAGTAAATAGCTTCCTGCCAATGCCATGCATGGTTTTCGGAACGTTCCAGTGTGTATTGATTAAGTCCAAATTTTGTGGGTTTGTAATCGAAAGTAAAGGATATTGTTTCGGTATTATTTTTAATGTAATAATACCAGATTTCAGAATCCGGAGTCTTTTTTAAATTATGCGGAGCTCCATATATAATATAAACCATTCCTCTATCGGTTTTCCAACCGGGCTTTGTGTTCGTGAAATAATAATTTGCATAATATACCCTGTTGTAATAGATACGAATCATTTCACGGGCTCTATCGGTATTTCCGGCAGCCTTTATCCAAAATTTATCTGCTGCTATTTTTTTATTGGTACTTGTCATCAAACGGTTAAATTCTGGTGTTGTAGTAATATATGAGAGAGGAGGTACCAATTCTTCTGCGGTAACAACCTTTGGAAATCCTTCATTAAACTTTGTTATAGAAACACCTTCATCAGATAAGGTGTCAAACTGGATATAATATAATCCTTCGTATGCTAACGATAATGCGGTATTTTGTGAATAATCTACAACATATAATGTATCATATCTGTTATATACATATGGATCATCTACTACAGCATAAGTTGGTTTTGGGTAAGGGGTATCATTATTTTTGTAATAAGATATAAACAGTTTACCAGAAGCAGGCGATGCATGATAAATTCTGATAGCATTGTTTCCGGTAACAATATTTTTAAAAACGGGTATTCTTTCGATGTTTGTTATATTAAAAAACTGTTCTCCTGTTTCGGGCCTTTTCTCAACTTCAAGAAACGAGAGGTTAAAATTTTTTCTGAGCTTGTCTCTCATTATAACTTTTAACCTGTAAGATTTACCTGTTTCAGCCTTAATAGGTATTTGCGATAAGAAAAATTGTCCGGCTCCTTCTTTTTGTATGGTATAATTATAATGTCCGGTATCAGCAAGAACCAGTGACTTTCCATCTGTTTCGTTAAGGGCATATTCAATGCCAACCTCACTTACCGAAGCTCCTTTCTCGCCAACAGGCTGGAAAAATAGTTCTGAAATGTATACTTTGAGGTAAAGAAGGGAGGTGTTTTGTGAATTGTGAAAAATTTTATAAGAAGGGTGTAATGTACTTTTGGAAGGATTGTAAATTGAAGACAAATTCCATTTTTCGGTGGTAGTTTTGCTTGAACTACTACAAGAAAGAATAAAACGAATTACAACAAGCATAATAATGATTGCAAGGATTTTACCCCGGTTACTTCCTTTCGTTTTATTCATGTTTCTGGCGTATGCTCAAAAGTAGTACCTTTTTATGAAAAAATAGTAAAGCATTTTAGGTTCTGTTGTCGATTAGTGTTTGAAGAGCAGAATGCAACTC
>JAHEEB010000357.1 GCA_024640925.1 Bacteroidota bacterium
AATTGAGTTAGCTGGATTTTTAATCATTTTATCAGCTTGGTATATAATTACTAAAATTGGTGCTGTTCCTAAAGCAATTTTATCATCGCCTTATAGTGTTTTAGCGAGCTTTAAGGAATTACATTTTCATGATCTGCTGGTAAGAAATACACTATATTCCATTGAGCTTAATTTACTTGGATATCTTGAAGCAATTGTCTTTTCTATTATTTTTGGTTTCTTAATTGGGTTGTTTCCTTTTTTTAGATCCCTACTAAGCAGATATATCGATGCAATTCGATTTATACCTCTTGCTGCAGTGACTGGCATTTTCATCGCATGGTTTGGAATTTATACTACTATGAAAATACATTTCCTGGCATTTGGTATTTTTGTTTTTCTTCTACCTGTTGTAGTTCAAAGAATTGACGAAGTTAGTGAGCTTTTTATCCAAACAGCTTTTACATTAGGTGCTACTCCCTGGCAGAAAATCCGTTATATCTTCTGGCCTCATGTGATGTCAAAACTAATCGACGATGTTAGGGTTTTAACAGCAATTTCATGGACATATATAATTGTAGCAGAATTAGTTAACAGGGAAAAGGGAGTAGGGGCCATGATCTATCTTGCTCAGCGCCAAAGCAGACTTGATAAGGTTTTTGCCATTTTATTAGTAATAATTGTCATTGGAATTCTCCAGGATCGTTTATTTGCATGGCTTGATAGAGTTATCTTTCCGCATAAACATGTTAAACAGGAATAAGAGAAATGGGTGAGAATATAAATATTAAGAATACAGCTTTACCAGATATTGTTGAGTTAAAAAATATTTCTCAAAAGTATAATGAGGGAGCAACCACTGTTATCGATAATTTAAGTTTATTGATAGAAGACAAACCTAATCAGGGACAGTTTGTGATATTATTAGGTCCTAGTGGGTGCGGCAAATCAACGGTTTTACGCTATATAGCAGGGTTACAATTACCAACAACTGGCGAAGTGCTTATTAAGGGCAACCCCAGAACCGATAAAGATACTATTGGTATGGTTTTCCAGCAATATTCTTCTTTCCCATGGCTTACTGTGTTGGAAAATGTGGCTTTAGGATTAAAATTCAGAGGCGTTCCAGAAAAAGAACGAAAAGAGAAAGCCATGGAAATGATTAAAATTGTAGGTTTGGAAGGGCAGGAAAAGAAATATGCTCAATACCCGGCTCTTTCCGGAGGACAATTACAGCGAGTTGCTATTGCGAGGAGTCTTCTTGTAAACAACGAAATCATACTGATGGACGAGCCTTTCGGCGCACTGGATACAAATACCCGATTAAAAATGCAGGATTTTCTACTCGATATCTGGAATGATGTACATCCTACGATTATTCTTGTTACTCACGATATTTCTGAAGCAGTTTACCTGGGAGATGATATTTATATTATGTCCAATGCTCCGGCCAATATAGTAGAACATATTCCTACAGCATTTGGATTTGAAAAGAACAGGGAGCTAAAAAGGAAAAAAGAATTTGTAGATTTAGTCTATCATATTGAAGACCGGATGATGAAACTTGAATAAGAATCTTAGGTTATTGGAAGTAAGTCAACATCATTCAAGGTGGTTTTCATCCCTTTCTTTTTGTGATTGAATAAAGAATGTTTTAAACCAAATTTCGCAATGGCAACGGCATTGATTAACCTCTGGTGTAAAATAGTGACTGTTTTATTTTCCAAAACTAATAGCTAACCTAAAGGTAAACTCACGCGAAGGTCCCGGATATGGATTCGTATATCCAAGATATGGCTGAATAAAAGGGTATTGCTGATTAAATAAATCAGATACGCCAAATCCAAATTCGACAGGTATTTTACTAATTCGATAGTTCGAAAAATTGATAAAACAATTGACTAATAATTTGCCATCAACTTTATTAAATAAGGTATCGTTCACCGGGCCCATATATGATTTTCCAATGTAGATAAGGGTTGGGTTAAAACAAATATGTCTGTTCAGATAGAAACCACCGTTTGCAGATATTTTATTCATTGGGGCACCAATTAGATTTTTTCTTCCGGGGACCTCATAATCCAATACTGAGTTTTGGTTTTTCTGGTTAAAAGAATAGTTTACCGAAGCATACCCCCAGTTATATTTCATTTTGTATTCTAGTTCAAAACCCAGTGAACCTGTTTCATCTTCATTTCTATATCCATAATCATTGCCATAATCATACCAAACAATAGGGTCTTTAATCCAGATATCAAAAACATTGGCAGTTAAGAACATATTATTATTTAACTTCAAGCCGGCTTCTAGCTCCAATACAGTGGTTTTTTCTGGATTTATATCCGCATTAAACACTAAATTCCCAACGGAAGGAGAACGAAATGCTCCACTATACAATAATTTAAAATGCAGCTTATCCCACATTTTAGTCAATCCAATTCTCGGTGCAAAAGCTTGTCCGAACTCATTATGTTGGTCGTAACGGCCACCAACAACAAAGTTAACTATGCTTGTTTTTATTGTACTTTCAACAAATGCGGATAAAGTATTATAGGAAACCGTTCTCTTCCCATTTGCAAATAGAGATGTACTGTCATTTTCCGTCATTTTGCCATAATCGGTGAAATAATCAACCCCTCCTGTAATACTGATGTTTTTATTTACTTCATAGTTGGCAATAATGTTGCCAGTATAGCGAGAGATTGCTGTATTCCTATCAAAACCTTCTTCCCAATAAGGAATGCTTTGCCTATAGTTTACTTTTGGGGTAATAACGAGTTTTTTAGTGATGTGCCAGTTATATATGAGTTCAGTGGCAAATGTTTTATAGTAATCTGTAAATGTGTAAATTAACGAATCACAATAAGCATAATCGGAAGAGTAATTATCATATATTGCCCGAAAACCAAAATTTTTGTTTTTAATACCCAGGTTAAAATTAATTGCCTGAGTTCCTGCTCCACCATTGCTAAAATCATATAACGTATCAGAATTGTAAATCAAATCTGTATGGTTACCTTTACTTAGAAAAGATTTTAAAGACACATCCCAGTCGTGGATTTTTGTGCCAGCTGCTAAAGATAAATCCTCGTGCCCCATCGATTTTGTCATTTGTCCATAGCTCCCGGTTAATTGAACCTTCTTTAAATCCTCTCCCATATAAGTAATTATGTTAATTACCCCTAATTCAGCATTTCCACCATATAATGCGGATCCGGGACCTCGTATTATTTCAATTCGTTTAATCTGGTTAACATCAAAATGTCTTCCAAATTGCAACGTATTATACTTTAAATCGTTGAATTCCTGGCCATCAATAACTAATAAAACCTTGCCCTCGTGTGCCCAATTTCCGCGCATTTGAATGCCAATAACTCCATAATTATCATACCCAAAATTAATTCCAGGTACTGTTCTTAATACATCAATAAGATCGCGGGCTCCCATATTTTTTATTTCTTCGTTGGTTATAATGGAAATAATTCCGGGACTCTCCCTAGGTGTTAACGAAGATGTTGAAGCAACGGTAGTCTTCATTTTTAGAAGCTCATCGATGCTGATGCCCAACTTTTGGGCTAATAGAACAAGGTCTTCAAATGGCAATGCCAGGAGTTCTTCATAAGAAAGATTTAAGATTTGTTCCCTGGTCATTTCGGAAACAGGCGTTTTATCTTCCTGAGCGGATAATTGGTAAGAACATAAAATCAATAAAACGAATAAAAGATAAGTAATTCTTTTCATAATTTTTTTAGCCAGATTATGTTTTAATTTACAACAGTACCTAAGCTCAATAATTGAGCGTTCACTTTAAGACCTGATTTATCAAAGTTCGATGGACTTATCTCAAAGCCCAGACTACCGTTTTTTGTTATAAAATTCAATGAAGCTCCTGATTTACACGCCATCGGTTTTTCTGTAATAACTAATATGTTTTTTTTAGCCAGATCGTTCAAAGCTGTTGATAAATCTGTTGTTTTATCTTTACAAACATATAAAATTTGAGTTGGAGGCAATTGTACCAGGGAACTTGTTTGTTTTATTACAATAGGTTTGTTGTTTATCTTCATCTTCATGGAGAGAGCCTGCAATTCACTAGTAATCCCCGAATTACCATAAACAGTAATAATAAATTCATCGGTTTGCTTATCCGCTGGCCACTCAATTAATTTTGTGAAGTTGTAAATAAATATGGATTTATATTTATCGTCCTGTGCTACTACAAAGGGCTTATAAATAAAGAAAAACAAAATAAATAAAAAGCATTTTATATTAGACATACGCCTTCAATTTTAATAGAAATTTTACCTTACAAGCTTAACTATTTATTAAGGTACTAAAAAATATTGAAAAAGGAGACGCGATAATAAATAAAAAACCTCCCAGGATCAGATGCTTGAGAGGTTCCTTTCACCAATATTAAGTATTTATTTTTTATACAATTTCTTCCCCTTTTTTGTCGAAAAAGTGGAATTCGAGAAAATCATAAGAGCTAATTGGGTTTATCTTTAGTTTAAGACCATATTTGCGCACCCAGTTACGTTTTATGGAGGCTAATAATCCTTTATTGATATAAGCATCAATAAATGGATGTACACGAATAATAATTGCTTTATGTTCTTTGGTCTTGGCAATTTCACTCAGGTGATGTTCGATACGTTCTATAATGAGGATACTTGGTGATATTTCGCCTGTACCTCCACATGTAGGACATGTTTCTCGTGTATTAATATGCATTTCCGGCCGTACACGCTGCCTGGTAATCTGCATAATGCCAAACCGGCTTAGAGGTAAAATGGAATGCTTGGTTCTGTCTTCCTCCATAACACTTTTCATACGTTCGAAAACTTTATTTTTGTTTTCGTTTTGCTGCATGTCAATAAAATCGATAACAATAATGCCGCCCATATCGCGCAATCGCAACTGCCTGGCAATTTCTTCGCATGCCGAAAGGTTAACTTCAAGGGCAGTGGCTTCCTGAGTATCGACGTTTTTAGCCCGGTTACCACTATTAACATCAATAACATGTAAGGCTTCGGTATGTTCAATTATCAGGTAGGCGCCGCTTTTAAATGACACGGTTTTTCCAAACGAAGCTTTTACCTGTTTCAGTATTCCAAATTTTTCGAAAATTGGAGTGCTGCCACTATATAGGTGGACAATACTTTCCTTTTCAGGAGCAATTGTGCTTATATATTCTTTAATTTCTCGATGAAGAGAATCATCGTTTACATGGATATTATTAAAGCTTACATTTAAAACATCGCGCAGTATAACAGCAGTGCGGTTAAGTTCACTTAAAACAAGCCTTGGAGGATTTGCCCCACGGATTTTTTCTATTGCAGACTCCCATTTCTTTTCAAGATTTCTGAGTTCTTCATCCAGGGTTTTCACCATTTTACCTTCGGCGGCAGTACGAACAATAACTCCGTAATTAGTGGATTTAATGCTCTGAATAAGCGTTTTCAGCCGCTTTTTTTCGTCATTCGACTCAATTTTTTGAGAAACAGATAT
>JAHEEB010000358.1 GCA_024640925.1 Bacteroidota bacterium
CATTTTCTGATTTCGAAAGAATTATTGCCGAAGTACGTGATTTTATGCCCGATACCATTGCCGGTATTGGCGGAGGCAGCATAATGGATATGGCCAAAATTATTGCGGCATTTGTAAACTTTAAAAAACCACTAAACAACTATATCGGAAATGGCTTATTAACCGAGCGGACAACCGGACTAATATGCTTACCAACCACTTCCGGAACGGGCAGCGAGGTATCTCCAAATTCTATTCTTTTAGACCAGTCGGACAATACAAAAAAGAGTATTATCAGTCAATTTTTAATCCCTGACGCCTCTTATATCGACCCAAACCTGACCCTTGGACTACCTGCTGCCGTTACGGCTTACACCGGAATTGATGCACTTACTCATTGCATTGAGGCATATGTCAATAAATTCTCGCATCCTTATATTGATACTCTTGCCCTTAAAGGTATTTCGCTAATTGGCAGAAGCTTGTTAAATGCTGTTAAATCGCCTGATGATATTCAGGCGCGAACCGACCTTTCCCTTGGAAGCTTATATGGCGGGATGTGCCTTGGCCCTGTTAACACGGCCGCTGTGCATGCCCTTGCTTATCCGCTGGGAAGCGATTATAAAATACCTCACGGACTATCCAACGCTTTAATGTTACCTTATGTTATCGAATTTAATCTCGGTAGTGCAGAAGACAGGTATTCTGATATTTCGCTGGCACTAGGGGTAAAAAACACTGATAATAAAAAAGAGATGGCATTAAAAGGTGTAGAATTAATCAGGAATATCATTTCCGGTTGTGGTCTGCCAGGGACTCTTCGAGAAGCCGGAGTAACCTCAGCCTCTATTGATAAAATGGCTGTTTCTGCATTAACCATACAACGATTGTTAAAAAACAACATAAAAGAGATACGTTTGGAAGACGCTAAGAATATTTATCAAAAAGCATTCTGATTTTAAATGAGCCGAATCGAAAAAAAATATAGCGGGGTAATTGTCCCCATGATTACTCCGGTTAATGCTGATTTCTCCATTGACAGGACTTCTGTTGCTTCAGTTATGAAAACGTTTACACAAAACCATATTTCGGTTTTTGTGCTAGGTACCACTGGTGAATCAACATCCGTTCCGGAGAAACAAAAAACAGATTTGGTAAAGTGGGCTGTTCTCAGTAAACAAAATCAATCGAAAGTATATGCCGGTATATCCGGTAACTGCCTTCAGGAATCTATCGATGCGGCGAATCTTTATGCATCTATGGGTGTCGATGCTGTGGTTGCTCATCTTCCCTTCTATTATCCAATGTCGGGAGATAATATGCTTAAATATTTTGAGACGCTGGCCAACAATATTACCTGTCCGCTTATCCTGTACAACAACCCGATTACTGTAAAAATGTCCATACCTCTTGAGGTAATAGATAAACTTAGCTATCACCCAGGTATTTATGGCGTAAAAGACTCAGAAAGAGGTATTGAAAGACTCGATAAATCGATTGAACTTTGGGCCAATCGCAACGATTTTTCTTTCCTTTTAGGTTGGGCAGTTCAGTCAGCTTACGGATTAATCAAAGGATGCGACGGCATTGTGCCAAGCACTGCAAACCTCACACCCGAGATATATAAGCTATTATATGACTCTGCCATTCAGGGTAATGCTGAAGAAGCTGAGAAGATGCAACAATTAACAAACGAAATCTCTGAAATTTATCAGAAAGATAAAAACATAAGTGAATCGATTCCTGCTTTAAAAGTGTTAATGTCTGAATTTGATTTATGTAAACCTCATGTTTTTCCTCCAATGTACGAACCAGCTGAGGATGAACAAATACGACTTAAAAAAATGATTCGGGAGAAAATCAAAAAAACAATTTTACAGGAATAATGAGTACTGAAAAACAACATATACCCATTTTAGCTATTACCATGGGCGATCCGGCAGGTATAGGCCCGGAAATTGCAGCAAAGACGTTTGCCCGGAGCGAAACATATTCGGTATGCAGGCCTGTACTTATCGGCCATACTGCAACTATGAAACGCACCATAAGAAATTTGAATCTGAACCTTACCATCAATCCCATTAAGAATATTTCCGGGGCTTGCTTTGTCCCTGGGACCATTGATATTTATGAGATTGGTGAATCATACACAAACGAAATTCTTCCGGGAATAATCTCTGCTGAAGCTGGAGATATCGCATTTCAGGCTGTGAAAACGGCTATTGATCTTGCCATGCAAGGCATTGTTGATGGCACTGTAACCGGGCCGATAAATAAAGAAGCTATAAACAAGGCAGGACACCATTTCTCTGGTCATACCGAGATATATGCCCACTTTACCAATACAAAAAAATATGCCATGCTCCTGGTTGATGAAAATGTAAGTGTTATACATGCCACAACGCATGTATCGCTTCGCCAGGCTTGCGATTTGATTAAAAAAGATCGGGTTTTGGATGTAATTCAACTTATACACGAAGGATTACAGAAACTTGGAATAAAGAAACCCAGAATTGGGGTAGCCGGATTAAATCCTCATTCGGGCGATGGTGGCTTATTTGGTGACGAAGAAATAAAAGAAATAATACCCGCTATTGAAGAAGCCAGAAAAAAGGGCATCGATGCTGACGGCCCTGTACCTGCCGATGCTTTGTTTGCTTTGGCTAATGGCGGAAAATACGACGGATGCGTTGCTATGTATCACGATCAGGGACATATACCATTTAAGCTTTTAGGGTTTAACTGGGATAAAGAAAAGAAGACGATGAAAAGCGTAAGAGGTGTAAACATTACACTTGGTCTGCCAATTATCAGAACTTCTGTTGATCATGGAACAGCATTCGAAATTGCAGGTAAAGGTCTGGCGAGTCCCGATGCCTTAGTACAGGCAATAGAATATGCCATAAAACTATTGAATTAATTAGTAGATGAATTATAGAAAGAAAATAGCAGTAATTGCTGATGATTTCACCGGTGCAGCCGAAATTGGGGGGATTGGATTACGGCATGGCTTAAAAGTTGCCATTGAAACGGACCCTATCGACAACAAAGACATTGACTTGTTGGTAATAGCAACCGATTGCCGATCCATGTCCGGCGAAAAAGCCTCAGAAATCATAGAACAAATAACCAGGAAATTGCTTGCTTTCCATCCTGATTTCATATACAAGAAGATTGACTCCGCTCTTCGGGGAAATGTAACCGAAGAATTGGTTTCTCAAATGAAAACAATGGGCAGGAAAAAAGCGGTAATTATTGCTGCAAACCCTATATTCAACAGAATAATTAAAAACGGCGAATATTTCATTAATAATATTCCGTTAAATGAGACCCTGTTTTCAACCGATTCTTTTTTCCCAATTCAGTCGAATAATGTACTGGAGATCGTTTCGCCTGTAAAGAATTTTTCTCTTCTTAGTCTTAAGCCTAATGATACCATACCAGAACAAACACTCGCTTTTGGTGATGTGGAAAACCTGGAAGATTTAAGAAAATGGACATTAAATCTTAATGACGATACCTTATATGCCGGGGCTTCCGGATTCTTTAACTCCTTGCTCCTATCCATTTTACAAACAAAACCCGGAAAGAAACAACCCATTATTCCATTTGGAAAGAACGCGATTCTTGTTTTGGGCAGCTTATATGCAAAGGATCAATTCCTGTTAGATAAGATGACCAGCCAGGGAATTTATCATTCCAATATGCCAAAAGAAATATACAAGAATAAAAATTTTAACTCCTCCGTTATTGATTATTGGGTTGATGATATATTGAATGGAATCAACAAATATGGAAAGGTTGTAATATCATCGATTCACAAAAACAGCAATGAAGAAGGCCTTTCGTTCAGAATAAAAGAAGTGACGGCTGTGGCGGTGAAAAAGGTTTTTATAAAGGCAACCATAAATGAATTGCTGATAGAAGGAGGCAGTACAACTTCCGAAATACTTGACCAGTTAGGCATTAAAAAATTAACTCCTATTCAGGAACTGGAAACAGGAGTAATAAGGATGAAGGTCGATCGGTTTCCCGGATTATTCCTGACAACCAAACCAGGCAGCTATTTCTGGCCCGAAAATCTTTGGTTGAAAAATGATAATAAACCCATAATAAACAATCTCACAACTCATGAATAAAACATCATTACATATTATTGATTATTTGATAATTATAATTTCATTAGTAGTTCCCATTATTGTATCTCTCTTTTTTGCTAAAAAGCAAAATACGACAACGAATTATTTCAAGGCTAGCGGTAAAATACCCGCTTGGGCTATTGGCATGTCCATTCTGGCTACATTAATAAGCAGTATAACATTTCTTGCTTATCCGGGTGAAGGTTTTAAAAACAACTGGATACTTCTTGTTCAGGGACTTATGGTTCCGATTACCCTTGTATTTTTCATTAGTTTTGTTGTGCCACTTTACCGGAATGTTATTAAACTGAGCGCTTACGAATATTTCGAACATCGGTTTGGTTTTTTTGCCAGGATATATAGTTCAATCGGTTTCTTCCTTGCCCATTTCTCAAAGATGGGAACTGTATTCTTCCTTCTGGCACTTGCCTTTTCAAAAATGACCGGGTTCGATACCGTTCAGATGATTTGGATTACCGGATTTATTGTAATCTTTATAACCCTTATAGGTGGCATAGAATCTATAATTTGGCTTGATGTTTTCCAGGGTTTTCTTTTAATTGCTGGTGGTATTGTCGCTTTTTTCATTATTATTTTCTCTACCCCAGGGGGTATAAGCGCATTATGGGAAGTAGCTCAATCAAGCGGTCGCACAGGGTTTGGTCCATATAATTTCAGCTTTACAGAATTAACCTTTTGGGTAATGGTTTTGAATGGAATTTTTTATGCCATTCAAAAATATGGCACCGATCAGACAATTGTTCAGCGCTATCTCACAGCAAAATCAAATAAAGATGCAATTAAAGCATCATTATTGGGCGTAGGCCTAACCGTACCTGTATGGGCTCTGTTTATGTTTATTGGCACCTTATTGTTTGCATATTACCAGATACATTCGGGCGTATTGCCAGCAAACACAAATGCTGAGGATGTGTTTCCTTACTTCATAATGACGAAGATGCCGGTTGGTGTTGTTGGTCTGATATTAGCCGCATTGGTAGCAGCTGCCATCTCAACATTAGATGCCGATCTCAATTGTCTTTCGGCCATTTGTGTTGAAGATTATTATAAAAGGTTCAGGCCAAACAGCACCGAAAAACAGCATATGTTTGTAAGCAGACTTATAGTTGTGTTGGCTGGTCTTACAGCAATATTTATTGCATGGCGGTATGTTAAAATAGGAGGAGAAGGCATATTGGGTATTGTCTTTACACTGTACTCGATATTTTCAGGTGGAATTGCAGGTCTGTTCCTGCTGGGCATATTCACCACGCGTGCCAATAAAAAGGGACTTTATATTGGTATTGCAGCCAGTATCCTATTTACAGCATGGGCCGTATTAACCTCTTCAAAATTTGACTTTGGAAGTGG
>JAHEEB010001111.1 GCA_024640925.1 Bacteroidota bacterium
GAACCCCACTGTTTGCCATAATGTCTAATGTATCGATCAGGGATGCATCTTCTACCATTCCAGCAGAATAATCCAGCGTAATGTATTTGTTATTGAATGTTTTAACCCTATCCGACTCACCCTTTGCAAGGTATTCGTATTGGAGAAAACAGATATGATTATTAACAAGCTTTACTAATTCTTCCGGATTTGAAAGCACTTCGCTACTCACTTGCCCAAGTGCATCGTTTGTAGGAGCAAAAACAGTAAAGGCTTTTGTTGAATTCAGAATTGTATCCCAACCGGTTTGCTGAAGAAGCAAAGCAAACTGAGATAGTTCCGGCCTTGCTAAAATTTCTTCCATTACAGTGTTTACCGGTACATCCGTATTCACCTTTATTCGATCTTCCCATGGATCCTGACAGCCTGTGAGACTGATTAACAGTGTCAATGCCGGGAGCAATATTTTTATTTGGAGTTTCATCTTCATTGTATTAAAAATTAAAACAATTATAGAGGTTTATCAATTAATACCCCATTCATATCGGGTTTTGGCCAAAGTTGGTCTTCATGAACAGGAATAAATTCTATCATATCGAGCCATAAACCGCCATCTCCGTTATTTAAAACAGTTAGTCCCAGGTCGTAGTTGCCTGTACTGGGAATCTCAATTGTACCAGCCAATCTTCCGACAAAACGTCCGTTAACATCGGCATAATAAGAAGCTGTGTCTTCGGCCGTGTAAGCGTATCGTTTATATCCTGACAACAACAATTCTTCGTCGGTCGATTCCTTAGAAATAGTAATATTTGTATTCACTACATTGGGCAATGTTTCTCCGTTGACTGAGACCAAAAAAAGAGGCCGCCTGTAACCGGTACTTGCATAATAGACATTACGGGTACAAACCCAAACCTTATATGTACCTTTTATAATTAACGGGGTCTTAAATTCAATATAGGGAATTTTAGCCGTACGCAGAGGAATGGACAGGTAATCGTTATAAACCAGATGGCTATATTGTGGGGAACCTGCATCGCAGACATAGGTGAGTGTCTGTGTTTCGCTTTCCCATGTAACATCGGCCCAATCGCCGTTGTTAATAGTAAGACTAGCACCAAGCGTACGATATACTGCCTTTAGTTTCATCAGTTCAGTCTGGGCACATACATCCCAAAAAACAGCATAAGGTAAACGAACTTTTATATTAAAATCAGTTGCAACAGAATGATAAACTCCATTGGCAGCAATATTATCGCTGGCATCACGAACAATCATTACTCCCGGTTCAACTACCCCATTATAAGTATCTTCGTTAATCAGGGCTGAATCGTTTGCTAATTTCATTGTAATAACTTCCTGCGGTGCCATTGTTTTATGAGACTGCTCAGTCACAAGGTCACCAACAAATTTAAGGCTGTTATCCAGTATGTGATATGCTATATAAAGATTTAAACTGTCTTCAGGACTTGTTGGATCACCTGTATTGCAATATTTTGCCTTTAGTTGATCAAATGTGGAAATGCCTTCTTCGGCATAAACAGAATTCTTATGAGTAAATACAGTAAACCATCTTTTATCAACTCCCTTCTCTGTTATAATATTCAATGTATCATAAAAGTGCGTTGCTTTCAGAGCATCACTAAATATGCTGTATTCCGGATCCTGTTCAATCAACTGAGCTACTGAAAGTGTTACAGGATCAAGTACAGAACCTATCTGATGCACTATACCATTTATCAACCGGATATCTGGTCTTTCAATAACCGAATATTTGTTAATCATTATAAAAGAACTGTCGGTGAAATATGTCTGTGCCGTAAGGTATAAACCGTACATTGTAGGAGTTTGCATTTTTCCATCAGAAAATGAGGCTGAATTAATTGTATCGAGAATCATATGAAAGCGTACAATATCCATAAGCTCATCACTGGTAAAATCGTCAATTGTGCTTTTCCCTTTTTCTGAAACATATTTATCAATGGCTTCGTTTGTAGGAGCAAAACAGGTAACTGACCCATAGGCGTTTAAAAATGAAAGCGTACCAGTTTTTTCGAGTATCTTGTAAAACGAAGAAAAAGTT
>JAHEEB010001112.1 GCA_024640925.1 Bacteroidota bacterium
TATTCGCGTAAAAGATATAAATATTCTTACAGAAAGATTGGAAAGAATCAGGAGTCTTGATAAATCAGGGATAAAAGATGCATATAAAAAAATAATTACCAATGGTTATTTTTCACCTAAAGGTGGGGCAGGGTTAGGAATTGTTGAGATGGCAAAAATTAGCGACGATAAAATTGAATATTCTTTTTCTCCAATTAATGAAAAATACAAGTTTTTCAAAATCAGATTAGTAATAAAAAATATATAATATCTCAAAAGGATGAAAAGGCTTATATTGAGCAACACTGATTTTACTCCCTCCATTGATCTGAACCCTTCTGGCTTATCTATGACTTTTTCCGGTGTATCAAGGCCTGAAAATGTCAGTCTTTTTTACCAGCAGATTATTGACTGGATCTTAGATTTGTCCGATGAAATCGAAGAGATAGTTCCGGCAACCTTAAAGTTAATTTTCAAGCTGGATTATTGTAATTCAGCCTCACAAAAATATATTCTTATTGTACTTGAAAAACTTGTTGAACTAAAGACTAAAGGACTCGAACTAGCAGTTGAATGGTGGTACGATCAGTCAGATGACAAGATGCTTGAAGATGGAGAAGATGTTGCTGATGCAATAGGATTAGTTTTTGTGTTTAAACCATATTAAACCCAGAATTTTACTGGAGATTTGAGTTAAAAGTTGGTTATACGTTTTCGTACATCCTCGTCCAGTTTCGGACAATTTTATGCTGTTTTTGTTAATTGTTAATAACAGACTTTCAATCATTTGTGTTTTGGTGGTATTATTGTTGTTGACAAAACAATAACATAAATACTCAATATCAATTATGATTTGGCATTTTGCCAGAGGGGCTTTCAGGAATATAGCGACGAACAAAACCTTTACAGCAATAAACATACTCGGGTTGGCTGTTGGAGTTGCATGTGCCCTTATAATCAGTTTATATGTAATACATGAAACAAGTTTTGATAAGTTTCATACAAATTGGCAGAATATTTACAGGATTACTATTTATGGATCTGTAAAAGGAGTGGATTTCAAGGGAGCTGCTACCAGTGGTTCTATGTCAAAAGCCATATATAAAGAAATTGGTGATGTTGAATCGGCTACTCGTGTAGGACGGTTTGGAGCATGGTTGGTTACTAATGACAGCATACGTTATAACGAGGATAATATTCTTTTTGTCGATACGAATTTCTTTCGTTTTTTCGATGGATTTAAATTAATACAGGGAGACAAATCGGAACTTTTCTCAAAACCAAGGAGTATGGTTCTTACAGAGTCGGCTTCCTTAAAGTATTTCTCATCGATAAATACCGTTGGTAAAAAATTAAGACTTGAAACAGAAAATGAGTTTTACACCGTAACAGGTGTGGTAGCAGATCCACCCTCAAATTCGCACATCCATTTCGATATGCTTGCTTCGCTTGTTACTTACGATAGAAATGTTTCATATTGGTTTTCCAATAATGTATACAATTATGTGCGTTTGAAGGAAAATGTTGATTCAACAACTGTTTTACGACAATTAAATGGATTTTTTAAAAAATATATACTACCGGAAATAAATAAAGTTTTAGAGGAAACATTCTCCGATTCGGATACTTACAGGTTTGCTCTTCAACCAGTATATAAGATTCATTTGCATTCAAACCTTGAAGGCGAGCTGGAGTCAAATGGGCGGGCTGTTTATGTTTTTACATTTGCCATTGTTGCTATTCTGATTCTGATTATTGCTTGTTTGAATTTTATGAATTTGACATCAGCAAATTCTATACAAAGAGCTCGGGAAGTAATGCTTCGTAGAGCTAATGGGGCAGGCATCAGAGATTTGGTTTTACAATTTCTGACTGAATCTGTTATTTATAGTTTGCTTGCCCTGACTATTGCTTTAATTCTGGCAGAGTTAATACTGCCTGTTTTTAATTCGTTTCTAGGCCTTAAAATCGCGTTACACCTGATTCAAAATATTCCTGCTATATTACTTATTTTGCTTGTAGCCCTCTTGATTGGTTTGTTTTCCGGTTTCTACCCTGCTTTTTTTGTGACTTCTATCGAAC
>JAHEEB010001113.1 GCA_024640925.1 Bacteroidota bacterium
GCCACTAGCTATAACAGAACTATTTACCCCTAAAGTTAATCTGAACTGGTTTATATCAAAGATACCAGTAGTCATAACAAGGTTGCTCTGCAAAGTCAAAGCATTATCGAGTTTGGCGCCTGCAGAATTATTCAATTCCAAACGTCCAAAGGTTCCTGTTCCAGCTAAATGTTGTAATGCAGTACCATTCATTATCACACCATTTCCGGTGTTTGTATAAGTTGCATTATTTGTGAAATTGCCTTTCAGATTAACAGTATAAGAACCGCATATTAAGGTACCATAATCCAAAACAAGATTCCGGTTAACGGTAATATCCCTGCTAAGGGTCAGAGAAGAAACAGGGCTTACGGTTAAATCGTAGAAATTTGTTGTTGAAGAACCTGTAATTGACTGTGTATTACCATTGAAGGTTGTCAGGTTTGTTCCGTAATTATATGTACCATTATTTGTAAAGTTACCTTTTATATAAACATCAATGTTATTAGAAGTAAGTATACTCTGGGTATTTGTGAGTGTGAGGTTGCCATTCAATACCAATGGATTAACCATAAGATTAACGGTAGCATTTCGTGTAGTACCTGTCGATTTCCCGGTAATGGTTAAGTTATTTAGAGGAACAGAAGCATCGAGGCTATATGTCTGAACAGCATCAACAGTTCCCTGAGAGAAAACAATAGTACCACCGGTAACACTCGAGGTTTCAGGTCGTAGATAAAGATCTCCAAATGTAGTGCCTCCCCCACCCCTGACAATAGTAAGAGTGCCATTGCTCATATTAAATACGCTGCCCTGATTAAGTATTTCAAGCTTAGCATTAGTTGTAATAGCAGCTTGTCCGTTTATTGTAACGTTTCCACCACTTTGGTTATATATAAGAATACCGGCATTTGTTGCAGGATTTCGGCGAATCTGGCCGTTTACAAAAAGATTACCCCCCTGGACATCAATCTCTGAGAAACCAGCACCAGAATATTCTATATCATTATTATTTGATGGAAAAGTGGTTGGCCCTAAATAAACATTTCCCTGAACAATGGTTAATTTACCGTTCAGAAACAAATCATTCGCATCAGAAGAACTATTGGCAATAAGAATATTCCTTGACCCTGAATTTGAATAATCGACATATAATCCAGCCGTTCCAGGTATTGTAAATTCAGTACCTGCAGATATAGTAAAATCTGATGACGGGTTTGTGCGCATATACCGAAGTGTACCATTCTGAAGGGTCAGCCAGTTATCTGTGGGTGTAGTAAGGGTTCCTCCAACAGTAAAAGTTAATGTAGTAGCCTGACTAGTACCTTTATTAACAGATACATTATAAAATTCCGTAAGTGTTGCAGTACCAGAAACAGATTTATTGGCATCTCCAAGAAAATTAATATTACAAACGCTTCCGCGATTCATGTCGAATGTGCCATTATTAACCAGGTTACCCCAAATATTCATAGTATTGGTTGTTCCTGCATTATTATCAAGTTGAAAGGTTGCTCCAGTGCTAACAGCAACATTACCAAGCACAGTAATGGTTTGTGCTCTACCATTTCTAAATTCCAGTACTCCGCTTGTTATGTTTAGATTACCATTCACAAAAAGTGTACGGGAATTGGCCGTATTTAATCGAGTAGTACCTGTACCAACTCCCTGCGAAGTAAAATTTCCATATATTGTCAGAACCCGATCAGGCATAGTAATAGTTCTACCGGTGGCCGGTGTATTAATTAGGTGCCTGTAAGTACCTAGTGCATCACCAGAACCCGTTGCAGTTGGAATAGTGAAGCTTGATCCGGCAGGAGTATAATATTCAATTGTACCACCGCTTGCACTCAGAAAATCACTAAAATCGCCACTTGGAAAAACAGCAGTAGCAGCAGTACTTGATATTCTTATTTTTCCACTTCCCCTTACATGGTTTGAAACAACACCAAAATTTAAGCCTGTGTACGTTCCACAATCCAATATTCCAGTAGATTGAATTTGTAAGCTACCACATGTGTTTGCATTCTGATCACAAGTTACAATATGTCCATTGCGAATCATCACCGGAGTGTTTTGATC
>JAHEEB010001114.1 GCA_024640925.1 Bacteroidota bacterium
TTGAAAAGACAGTCTGCGCTGTTAAAACTTCCTCTTGATAAAAATCAGTGATTCTTAATGACTTGGTTCCCGGATACAACGAAACAAGGGTGTAATCACTTATATCAACAACATAAGGGGTAGTTGAATTATTCAGGTAAATGTAATAAGGAGGTATTCCTCCCGACCATTTTAACGAGATTTCTCCGTTTCCATGCAATATTTCGTCTGTTACACCATTATTTGCATTACAAGTGACTTTTTTAGAGTTCACATTTGAATTTATGGTTATGGGATCTGGTTTTCGCAAATACTGTGTCGGGTATGGCAGAGCAGTTCTACAACCATCGCCATCCTGAAGATAAAAAGTATAGGTTGTATTTCCTTCTAGCCCTGTAAAACTCCAATTACTTTTTCTATTGTTAAGACTTGTTGCTCCGGTTATACCATCAAGTTGGATTGATTGGTAACTTGCATCACCAGTCTTCTTGTAATAAGCTGTTATTACATCATCTGTTTTTGTTATATTGGATATATTAAGATTAATCTGACCATTTTTTAAGTCATGCCTTGTCACATGATAGATTGTTGTTCCGACAGTATCTCTGTTTACCGGTGAGATTGAAAAAGCTGGGGTTTCTGGTCTGGCAATTACAGCATAATTAATTGTTGTAGCACAACCAAAATCAGATAAATCAGCATTAGCATCTTTTTCTATACCAAACACCTGAAATGTATATGTTCCTCCTGTAGGCTTAAATTCCGTAATTTGATCGTTAAAAGTCAGGGTAACAATATTCCCAGATGTAGAAGATCGAGCTAAGGAAATAATATTAGCCGAATCTTCAGCTGCATTCTTTATTTTTGCTCTAAAGTGATATTTGCTTAATGAAGATATAACGCTGGAATTGAGACCCATTTTAATAACATCCCCACTACAAGCAGTTCTGTTAACAAGAATGGATTGAATGGGAGGCATTTGTCTGAAAAATGTTTTTGGAAGCGAATATTTGTTGGAAACATATGTCTGATACCAACAGTTTGTTGAAACCAAACAATAATTATAAACTGCTTTTGTCCTGAAATGTAAGTCTTTTGCATACCAGGAATTAGCGTAAGTGCCAGCTATTTGGTTATAGGATAGGGTTCTGGATGTTTCAGCAGAAGACAAGACAAATTCATTAACTTGGGAACCTGATGAAAAATTTGCATCTGGTGAGACCTGCAATGTAAAAGAAGAAAGAGGGATGTAGTGTGGGTCAAAATTAAATGTGTATGTTGCCGAAGTAGGGTTAGACACACAATTCGTAGCATTAGCAGAGATATTAGATATTCCAGGAACTTCTGTTATAACAGCTTCAACCTTGATAATAGAAAGGTAATTACAAAATCCGATTTGTCTGGAAGATGTATATGAATAGTTAAAAGTTTTCTCTCCATCTACTGTAAAAGTTATTTTCCTATCATCATGTTTTAAATCATTAAACCTGATCCCTAATATAGTACCAGCTGCCTGAATAGAATTATTGGGTAATATACTTTCGTCCGGAATAAAATCTGCTGAAGAAAAAGTACCAATATGCTTTCCTGTACTTTCATTATATAAATAAATCTGATGAACAGAAAATTCATTACTACAGATTCCATTTGGATCATTAATTATTTTTACAGTAATTTTTACCACATACCCAACCTCTAACTGTGCATGGCTTATTAAACATATAACGCAAAGGATAAATGTATTAATCAACTTAATCTTATTCATATCCAAAAATTAAAATTATCTAAATCTACTTATTGATTAATAGTAATTGATTTTTTCCTGCCATGATTCCGATTTTAGTTTATATGAATTATCCTCATATTCATATACTCTATATCTTAGCCCCTTATTTTTGATAATCTTCATATAAATACCCCAATTATAGGAGCAAGTACAATTGTTTTCAGTAGGATTCCCCTTCATGTAAAAATTTATTGTATTTCCGTTTAAGCATATACTATCTTCTGCATGGCAATAATATTCCCATCCAAAATCGATAATACATAGTGTATCATTAATTAATGCCGCAGAAACT
>JAHEEB010000359.1:0-415 GCA_024640925.1 Bacteroidota bacterium
ATTAAAACTGTAAAGTTGAAAATAATACCCTAAAATTGGTCCTGTCGAAAATCTTGATCTTTTAAAGGAATCATTGCCTCCTAATAGATATCCATAAGAAAATTCCCATCCGATATATGGTCTTATATCGCCAAAACCTAGCAGATACTTTGCTTCAACTGGTATATTTAAATAGCGTAACCTGTAACCCGATTCTACCGGATTGCTTCCTGATCCCTCATCGGTTTTATCGAAATTAAATGAGTATAGTCCGGGTTTAAGTCCAAGCATAATATTATTAAAAACGAATTCGCCATGAATAAAAAACAGGCTGCCCATATTCGAAAACATTTTTGAATATTCACTGGAATACTGCATTCCTGAAGTATTGTCTGTCAGCGGATATGAATTTTTATCTTTAATCCTGGAAAAATTA
>JAHEEB010000359.1:425-5461 GCA_024640925.1 Bacteroidota bacterium
GCCCCAAGCTTAATCTTAGGAGGATCGATAGAGAAACTATATCCGGCAGTGAGCCAGCAAACAACAGCTATAGTAAGTAGTCTTTTCATTTCATTCGGATTATTCAGCTTTTATAACGCTATTTTATGGATTATGTTTTGTGGTTTTATTCTCAAAAATAGGAATAATCCTTCATTAATCTGTAGTAAGTGGTTTATGGTTTGAAGTTCGAGGTTTAATTGAATAATTATTTAATTTCGCTGCGAGTTTATCCTACTGTTTTTATGAATCAACGAAAAGTATTATTACAGCTTCTTCCCGGATTTCTTCCATTGTTTGCATTTATTATTGCTGATGAGTTATGGGGAACTAAAATCGGACTAATTGTTGCTATTTCTTCTGGTGTAATTGAAATCGCCTATTACTGGATTAAGGACAGAAAATTTGATAAATTTATTTTAATGGATACCCTTCTGATTATTGCTCTTGGAGTGGTTTCTATTGTTCTTGAAAATGATGTATTCTTCAAAATTAAGCCTGCATTGATAGGCGTATTAATGTGTGCCATTATGGGTGTCTCTGTATTTACTCCAAGCAATATTCTTCTCAATATGTCTAAAAGATACATGAAGGGGATTGAATTTAGCGATCAGCAATACCAGCTAATGAAAAAGAACATGATAGTTATGTTCTGGATTTTTGTCCTATATACTATTCTGGTTTTTTATTCCGTTTGGTTTATGAGTAAAGAGGCTTGGGCATTCATTAGTGGTGGGTTATTTTATATATTGTTTGGGGTATATTTTGTGCTTGAGTTTCTGAAAACTAAAATTAAACAGAAGAAATTAAAGAATGAAGAATGGCTTCCTATAATGAATAATAAAGGGGAAGTTACAGGAAAAGCGCCTCGCAGTATTTGTCACTCCTCTAAGGATTACCTTCATCCGGTGGTACATCTGCATGTTATAAACAATAAGGGTGAAATATTTTTACAAAAGCGACCACTGAATAAGATTCAGCCGGGGAAATGGGACACTGCTGTGGGTGGCCATATCACATTTGGAGAGCAAATAGAAACCGCATTACAGCGCGAAGCCCTGGAAGAGCTTAGAATAAAGGATTTCAAGCCAAAACATATTGCCAGTTATATTTGGGAATCGGATATAGAACGAGAATTTGTTTTTTGTTTTAGTACAAAATATGACAAAGCAATAACCATAAACAAGGAGGAATTATCTGATGGTAAATTCTGGACTCGTACAGAAATACAAAGCAACCTGGGGAAAGGAATTTTCACGCCCAATTTTGAAGAGGAATATATGAAGATGCTTTTCAAATAAACCCAAATTCCACAACCAACATAGCTTACTTTAGAGACACAAAAGCAAAGCCTGTTTACAATAAGGCGAGACCTATTCAATGAAACAATTTTGGACATTTCAGAAAAAAGAAGCTCCAGCTATTTAAAACCGGAGCTTCATTGAACACATTTTAAAAATGTTGTGCTGGCAGAAATGAACTATTCTTTTACAAATTTTGTAACAAATGGTTCCTTAGGATCATCAACAGTGATGATGTAGATTCCATCAGGAAGTCCGGATACATCAATTGGTTTTTCCATCGTTGTAGTTTTTACAATGGCACCATCGATTGTATAAATCTTAACTGTCCTGTTGGTTAGTCCTGTTTCATTGGTAAACTTCACATTGAGAGTGCTGTTTGCTGGATTAGGATAAACGCTGATACCAGTAGGAGATTCGTTTCCAAGTTCCTGTACATCTGTTATTACTTCTCCGCTCTTAGGCATAGAATTACCTGTAATAAAAATAGTATAATCTTCAACTTCTCCGTAACTGAACGTTTCGCATGCGGTAGGAGCCGAATTGTACTTCATGGTAACACGCATTCTGGTAGAGCCAATGGTCGCTGTGGTTGGCACAGTAAAGGTCTTGCTCAATGTAGCAGAAGAACTAGAAGAACCAGAACTAATCAGTTCGGTGGTTTCAAATGTACCATCATGATCGTAGTCAATCCATATGTACCAATATTCAGTGTAAGCAGTACTCTTGAAACCAGCACTGAAATATATAGTATAGCTTGTTCCCAATCCCAGGCTAGTGGAAAGACTAGTGAAATCGCTGTAACCAGAAGTTGCTGTTGTTACATTATTGATTGTGTTAAGATTAACCAGATCAATCCATTCATAATAGATACTATTCCCTTTTGAGGCACAATAAGTGACAGTGGTAGCCGGAGTGGTAACACTAATAGAAGAGCTGGCTGAAGAAACGTTTCCTGCGGCATCATTTGCTGTAACATAGAATGAATAGGTTGTAGAAGCAGTCAAGCCGGTAACACTGTACGATGTACTGGTGGTTGTTCCAATTAACGAACCATTCTGATAGACATTATATCCTGTTACAGCAACGTTATCGGTTGAGGCAGTCCAAGTAAGTGTTGCTGTTGTTGATGTTACACCAGTCGATGCAAGGCTTGTCGGAGCAGTAGGAGCTTCTGTATCGGGTGTACCTGCTGATATTATAATAGTATAGTCCTCAACTTCTCCGTAGCTGAATGTTTCACAAGCAGTAGGAGCTGAATTGTACTTCATAGTAACACGCATCCTGGTAGAACCTGCGGTTGCTGAAGATGGTACGGTAAAGGTCTTGCTCAATGTTGAGGCAGAATTTGAAGATGTGGAGTTGATCAATTCTGTAGTCTCAAATGTACCATCCTGATCATAATCAATCCATATGTACCAATATTCGGTATAAGATGAACTACTGAAGCCTGCGCTGAAATAAATAGTATAACTTGTTCCAGCTGTTAAGCTAGTAGAAAGACTGGTAAAATCGCCATAACCTGCATTTGCTGTTGTGACGTTGTTAATGGTATTCAACTGTACCAAATCAATCCACTCATATGAGTAATTACTACCTTTTGACGTACAGTATGTTAATGAAGTGTTAAGAGTAGTTACACTAATGGAAGAGCTGGCTGCAGAAACATTTCCTGCTGCATCTTTTGCAGTAACATAGAATGAGTATGTTGTTGCAGCTGTCAAACCGGTAACACTATATGACGCACTTGTGGTTGTTCCGATTAATGTGCCATTCTGATAGACATTATATCCGGTTACAGCAACATTATCCGTTGATGCAGTCCAGGCTAATGTAGCAGTTGTAGCGGTTACTCCTGATGATACCAGACTCGTTGGAGCTGTTGGAGCTTCAGTATCAGCAGTTGTGGATGTTGTAAATGAAACCTGGCTACCATAACTTGTTCCGGCACTATTTGTAGCATATGCCCTCACATAATAGGTTGTGCCTGCTGTTAACCCACTCATGGTCAAACTGTATGAACCTGATGTTGTAACCGGAGACGTAGAAAGCACAGAACCATTAGTCAGAGTTGGACTTGAGGTGGTTGAATATACAATACCACTTGCTGTTACAGTAGCACCACCATTGGCCGTAACATTACCACCGCCTATAGCAGATGTAGTGCTAATTGAAGAAATGCTGTTCGTTGTTACTGTAGGAATTGTAATTGTACTTTGGTATACTAGGTAACATACTTCGCAGGCAACACGTGCAGATGTAGCATCAATTCTCATGTACCCGTTTTCTCCCCATGAGGTACCCCATGAGTTACGAAGAATCCAGTAATCGCCAGTTGTTGCATCGGTGCCCCAACCAACCAGTGCTATTGCATGGTTTGTAGGTGTATTATAACATGGGCTGCTTGAACATGATGTGTAGCTGTCAGTGAATATGCCACTTGTGTAATTTTCGAAAGAAGTTGTTACATAAACTGCAGCATCTACAACCCCGTAGGTCATTATAGCAGTTTTAATAGCATCTATATCGGAACAAGTAATACGGTACCATGATGCAAATTTTGTTTTTGGTGCATTTGAAGCAGTAGAAGAACATGATTGAGGATCTGTTTCTGTATATGGAAAATATGATTCCGCAATAGTCCCTATATCACAAAGTGCCTGCAACTCAGTATATGTATAGTCTGCTCCATCGCAACCATAGAAATTATCGGAATAGCCAGACATATTGCCCAGACACCAGGCTATATATGATTCCGAGAAATCGGCAGTATTACCATCATAACTTCCGGTAGCAAAATTATAAGTACCTTCGGCGCATGCAGTTGCTCCAAAAGCATAACAAGATCCACAACCACCCTGATCACGAACTGCCCCAATATATGAGTGTCCATTATAACTTCTCCAGTCTAAAGTGGTAGGAGTAGATTCAGCAACAGCAAAGTTTGCATCTGTTTTAGCAGTTTCATATATATCCTCTGCTGCTCCTTTGCTTTCCAGTAGTAGTTTATCACCATTCTTTTCCATCAAATCTTCCAGGGAAAGCCTTTCCTTAATACCCTTTACTGTACGGGAACATACAACTCTTTCCGTTGTATAGCCATTGATTTTTTCAACAACGGTTTCGATTTCGTAACCTTTTTTAGCAGGATAGCCATATTCTTTGGCAACTTTTCCCCTGTAAAAGTCCCAGGCATTGACCTTTTGGCCATTTGGCAGGTTACACATTCCAACCTGGTTACCGTTCAAATCTTTTTGAATTGAATAACCATAACCCATTTTTTCGCAGTAAACTGCAGCAGGGTTTTTCATAACTTTCTGGGAAAATGTAGTCAAACATATCACCAGGGCTAGCAAGACTAAGGTGGTTTTTTTCATAAGTATTTACGTTTAAGTTATAAGTACAACGCAATTTAAGATATTTTACTATTATTAGAAAGTCACCTTCAGCAAGATTTTTTTCATAAAGCAACGGTTTTACCAGTGCCAGAACATGAAACATGTATTTAATGATTTTTGTCATTAAATAGAGAAAAACCTGATCTTGCAGGTCTTATGTTGAAAATCTACAATACTGACCGATAAAATATTTACAATAAAAACTTGTCAATTTATAGGGTGTTTTGTAAATTGTCGAAAACTATCACAACAGAAATTCAAAACCCTTTTAAAACATTCAACCTATGAAAACAAAAATTAATTGCTTTCTTGTGATACT
>JAHEEB010001115.1 GCA_024640925.1 Bacteroidota bacterium
TGTTTAAATCTTCAGCTTTTACCATGAAGAAGGAAAAAATTCCCTCATCACTGAGAAGAGATTTTATTCTTTCGAAAGGTTTTTGAAGATTATCCCAGAAATAAATAACATTTATACAAAATATTAAATCAAAGTCACTTGTACCAATTTCCGTTTTAAGAAAATCTCCAAAAAGTAAGCTTACCCGTTTGTTATCAATAAAAGTTTTATTGCGGTTTGTTGCATTTTTATACATCAATTCAGAAAAATCAATTCCATATATCGGGCATGATTCATATCTTTTTGCGATCATGTTAATTCCTATACCCGGGCCATATCCAATTTCTAAAATTTTACCGGGTGATGATTTTTTTAAATCATTTAATAAAGTGACATAAACCGGTTTATTTCCTTTAATCATTAAGCTGGATATAACCCTGCCAAAAAAACCCGAAGGTTTTCGGAATTGATTTCCTATTTTTCTAAGCATATGAAATTTCTATAAAGTGATATCAAAATTGAGTTGCAGCCACAAATTTAAGTGATTTGTCGTTTCGAAGATATTGGTATTTCAAGATATTAAGATGATTTTTTAACCCCATCCTTCTATTGTTCCCCCTCTCCTTCCCCTAAGTAAGGCCTAAGTAAGGGAAGGATTAAGATTGTGCCAGTTTTCAAACTTTTTCAGAATGACGCGTTTTAACCAATCAGAAACGACTGAAAACTACTTCTGCTTATTTCGTCCCATAATCAAGGGGATGGAGTCCTTCACATTGCAGACTTTCGAGGGGAAGGGTATTTTGAGAAGCATTCTACTTAACCTCCCCCTGCCCCCTCCTTGCTAAAGGAGGGGAGAAACTGTTAAAAGAAAATTTACTGTTTTTTGTTGAATCCTTTCATCCCAGAGACTTTCCTTTTGAAAGGATTTTTGTTTTATTCGGTGATAAAATTCTTTGTTTTAATATGAATTATTTATCGCTTGTCATTATTTTTATACTGGTTTGTATTTTAATAGCTTAATCATGATTCGAAAACTATCTTTTTCAATTGTTTTTATCCTGTATTTTATGAGTTTTGAGACAAATACACTTGGCCAGGGATTTAAAATTAATGGCCGTAAACTACTAGATGCGAATGGAAATGAGTTTATTATTCGTGGTGTAAACAATGCACATATATGGTTTAACTACCGTGCTTATCATGCACTTGACCGATTGGCAAACAGAAATGTCAATACGATACGTATTATCTGGATGACTGAAGGCAAACCAAAAGAATTAGATAAAATAATCGGCAGGTGTATTGAGCTGAACATGATTCCTATGATAGAACTCCACGATGCTACAGGCAATCCAACTTCTGAAAAATTGCTTGAAACAGCTACATACTATACCCAGCCAGAAGTGCTGGCTATTATTAAAAAATATGAAAAGTACATTTTAGTAAATTTTGCTAATGAATGGGGCGATCACACTGTAACATCGGAATATTGGCGCGATAGCTATTTTAAGGCAATCGATCTGCTTCGGAAAGCAGGCATTAAAACAACCCTGGTTATTGATGCTCCCGGATGGGGACAAAACTTACAACCCATTCTTGAGTTTGGAAAGGATGTATTGGAATATGATCAGGAAAAAAACATTTTATTTTCGGTCCATATGTATGGCTCGTGGAACGATTCAAACAAAATTGATCAGGAACTACAGAAAGCATACGACTTATCCCTTCCCCTCATTGTTGGTGAATTTGGATACAATTATAACGATGGAGGAAACAATCTAAAATGCAAGGCAGATCACACAGCTATTTTGCGTAAATGCCAGGAGTTAAGTTATGGGTATATGCCCTGGTCATGGGCAGGAAATAATAAGGAAAATCGTTGGCTCGACCTGAGTTATAACTGGAGAAAGTTAAGCTGGTGGGGAAAAGAAGTGTTTGAAGGCGAAAACGGCATTCAGAAAACTTCAAAGCCGGCTTCCATTTTTGGGAAGTAAGCTATTGAAATTATTTTTTCGGGTTTGTTGTCCGATAAAAATATTAAGTTTGACCCACATTTCACAATAATTGCAACCTC
>JAHEEB010001116.1 GCA_024640925.1 Bacteroidota bacterium
GTATTAAAGTCTCCTTTTTTAAACTTCTTATTATTGAGAACTGCTTTATGAAAAGGTATGGTAGTTTTTACTCCTTTTATCCAAAACTTATTCAAGGCATTTAATGTATTCGAAATAGCTTTTTCCCTGTTTTCGCCTGTAACGATTAATTTGCATAACATCGAATCAAAATAAGGAGTAACCTGCGACTTTTCAGCAATTCCGGTATCCACCCTGATATTTTTACTTTTTGGATATTGAATCTTTTCAATAGTACCCAGGTTCGGCGAAAATCCGGCTTGAACATCTTCAGCATTAATCCGGCATTCAATTGCCCAACCCGACAGCTTGACTTCATCCTGGGTTAAAGGAAGCTTTTCTCCTAAAGCTGTAGAAATCTGAAGTTCAATCAAGTCGAGCCCAGTAATCATCTCCGTTACCGGATGTTCAACCTGTATACGTGTATTCATCTCCATAAAATAATAATTTCCATCATCATCTAACAGAAATTCAACAGTACCCGCAGTAAAATATTTAACAGATTTGGCTATTCTTATGGCTGCATTACCCATCTCACTCCTCAGCTTTTCATCCAATGCCGATGACGGAGCTTCTTCAATAAGTTTTTGATGTTTACGTTGAATGGAACATTCACGCTCGCCTAAATGAATATAGTTTCCATGCTTATCGCCAAATACCTGAAACTCGATGTGCCGTGGATTTCTTACGTATTTTTCCAGGAAAACAGAGCCATCATTAAATGCTTTCTCAGCTTCGGATGATGCCATATCGAACATTTTACCAATATTCGATTCTGTTTCAACAATGCGCATTCCACGTCCTCCACCCCCTGCTTCAGCTTTAAGAATAATCGGATACCCTATTGTCCTGGCAATCTTCTTTGCTTCCTCTGCACTCCTAACTATTCCTTGACTTCCCTGTAACAAGGGGACATTATTTTTCCTGGCTAATTGCTTGGCAATGGTTTTATTGCCCATTTTATAAATGATATCTGCCGAAGGACCAATAAAAACAATCTTTTCCTCTTCACAGCGTTTAGCAAAATAAGGATTTTCGGCCAGGAAGCCATATCCAGGATGAATTGAATCAACACCATTGGATTTTGCAGCTTCCACAAGACGTTCAACATCCAGAAATTCCGGAATTTCTTCTATATTATCAGAAAGATCAATAATTGTATCGACAAATGAAAGGTAATGAGCATTAGGCTCTTTGGATGTTTTAATCCCAAAGGTTCTGAGTCCCATCTTTTTTGCTGTTTCGCAAATTCTGATAGCAATTTCTCCCCTGTTAGCTATTAATATGTTTGATATTTTCATTAAGGCATAATTTTATTTATTAATTGGTCTGATGTCCGCCTGACCCGCCGGATAGGGAAACACATTTCCGATGTGCTCGAAAACTCAAATATATGTTCAAAACATGCTGTTTTCATCTGAAAAGTTTTTTATTATACTTCACAGATTAAATTAATCTGGATTATAAAGGAATATTTCCATGCTTTCGCGATGGCTTGCTGACATGTTTGTTTTCAAGAGCCTCAAAGGCAGATATTAGCTTTTTACGACTATCAGCCGGATCAATTACTTCATCGATATACCCTTTTTCATCGGCCACATATGGATTTGCAATCTCTTCGCGATATCTGCGGGCAAGTTCTTTTTTTAATTTTGAAGGATCTTCCGATTCAAGTAATTCTTTCCTGTATAAAATTGATACGGCCCCTTCGGGTCCCATCACAGCTATTTCGGCTGTTGGCCATGCAAAGTTAAAATCGCCACCGAGGTTTTTACTGTTCATCACACAATAAGCTCCACCATAACTTTTACGGAGTATAATTGTAATCTTTGGAACAGTAGAATCTGCATAAGCATATAATAGTTTAGCACCATGACGGATAACTCCGTTATGTTCCTGGTTAACCCCTGGTAAAAAGCCGGGTACATCTTCCAGCGTGAGGATTGGAATATTGAAACAGTCGCAGAAACGAATAAACCTGGCTGCTTTAACCGATGAATTAATATCGAGGGTACCAGCCAATACTTTCGGTTG
>JAHEEB010001117.1 GCA_024640925.1 Bacteroidota bacterium
ATGGGATCTAAATCATTAAACATTTTCTTTTCTTCGAGCATTATTAAGTAATATTCCTGGTATAATCATTCCTGTCACAGCTGCTAACATCAGGCTAAATCCGTGATAATCTGTATCAACAAGGAAAGAACCTAGTCCAATTAAATTCATTAAAGCACCTCCAATGGTAAGAGGTTTAAATTTGATGGATAATCCGCAAACAATCATAAATAAGGCGAGTAAAATTATGAATACCGGTGCTGTGGCATCTCCAAGTTTACCAGAAAACAAAAATCCCATTACCAGGAGGTTCATTCCAACTACCCATCCTAAGTTTTGTAAAATGTTCCCAATAATAGTCTTAGGCATGTTGTTCTTTTTGAATTCCTTCCAGGCATATATAGCTGTAAAAAATGCTCCTGCTGGAAACAAGTATACAGGAACCATGGTGAATTTGTATAATTCCAATAGTGAAAGAATAAGTTGGCTTCCAAATACGACAAGTGTCAATGTGCCCCAAAAAATAAACATATAGCCATTTTCCTTGAATCGTTCTTTTGTGTCTTCTATTGTCTTTGATATCAACAACAGACTTTCTTCTGGAGTTAAAGTTGAATTTTTCATTTGTTTTTTATTTCATTTGTTTAAAAAATAATTAAGCTTCAAATATAAACAAGTTTATAATATAAACCAAATAAAAAAAACTTTTTTTGGTTAAAGGACTTGAATATTTATATTGCTTAATTCTAATCAAACAAAACGCGCAAAACATAGATATTAAGCTGATTAGTTTAGTTAAATATAGTAGAGAAACTAGAGTTGGTTTTCATTCGAGGATCTTTGTGCTTTGGCGCTTTGGTGGCTTTCTTCTGCCACCAAGACTCGAAGACTCTAAGAAACACTAAGATTTTTCTTCGTGGTTTTAGTAGCTTAATCCCATCTAACAAAATACTCAAAATATTGATAATTAGCTGATTTGTCTGGCATTTTTTGGTTCTACTTTTTTTATGAAGTATTGGAATCCGGTGGATCTTTGTGCTTTGGTGCTTTTGTGGCTTTCTTCTGCCACCAAGACTCGAAGACTCTAAGAAACACTAAGATTTTTCTTCGTGGTTTTATTGTTTAATCCCAGAACGAGCTAGGAATACTTCTCCCGTTAATCAAAAATCCCTAAGAATTTTTATTATTTTAGCACACAATAGCATACTTCGAAAACCTTAATGCTTTGCACTTCATGACAGTTAAATTCTACTTGAAAGTTTTAATTGTGCTCATTTTACCGATAAATTGTTTTTCGCAAAATGATACGATTGATTATTTGGGCCAAACTCCGCCCGGTGATATTTCCGAAATTTTTGCTCCTGGGTTAGTATCATTAAAAGGCAGATTAGAACAAGGAGTTTCTATTTCACCAGATGGAAAGGAAGTTCTATTTGGCGTTGTGAGCAGTGATGAGTCTTCTAATAGCATTTATTACATAGAACGAAAAAACACTAATTGGTCGCATCCAATTAGTATGTCTTTTATTGGAAAGGATAGTGTGTTCTTCCCCATGTTTTCGCCTGATGGTAAGTCATTTGTTTTTTCAAAGAGACATCCAAATTCGATGCAAACAGATATTTGGATATGTAACAGGACGAATAATGGCTGGACAATTCCGGAGCGATTCCCGTCACCTGTAAACTCTGAATTCAGGGAAGGTAGCAGTGCTTTGACAACAAAAAGTACGCTTTATTTTACCTCAAACCGAGATACATTGAATAAATGTTGTGGTGACATCTTTCGCTCAAAGCCGATAAATGGTGAATATTTAACCGTTGAGAGATTAGATAGCTTAAATACTTTAAGCGACGAAGAAGGTTTGTTTGTTTCTTCAGAAGAAGATTATGTAATTATTCAATCGTGGATAGTAAAATATCATACTAAGCATGATTTATATATCAGTTATTCAAAATATGATAACTCATGGAGTAAACCGGAAAGAATGGATTCATCTATAAATACAACGGACTTGGAGCAACGGCCATTCATATCTGCAGATAAAAAGTATTTGTTTTTTAATCGCATGGTTCT
>JAHEEB010001118.1 GCA_024640925.1 Bacteroidota bacterium
GTGCAAGGGCAATGTACCTCAACTGAGGAATGTCATCACCGGCAAACCAGGATAAACTAAAACTCAGTTCCTCCATTGTTCGTTGAGGAATCCATAATAAAAAATCAGTCAGCCCAGTAAGCGGAGCAAATCCCCTGGACCAATAGTCACTCATAGCCTGTTGCACATCCGAACTAATGACAAACTTCGCATAAAACGTAAGCAATGCACAGCTGAGGGCCCAGCTTGTTGTAACAATTAAGAATTGACCAGAGGGCAGATCTGTTTTCTTTCTGACCAAGCCCACCAATACAGGCAATAAAACCGTTGGAGCGATCACAACTGCCGGCAAAGAACAGAATATCAGCACAAAGCCTCCGATTGAAACTAAGAAAAGCATGGCGGTACTCAATTTACCTTCCTGCAATTTCAAACTGCTCCAAACCAAAAATAATGCCGCTGCAACATCACCTGAATATTGTTTTGCTTCTCCGCCATAGAATATCATGGCCATGCTCAAACTAAATAAGGCAAATGAACCTATTAAAGTGATTCCCTTAAGGAAAGTGCGCGCGACAGTTAAAAACAAAAACAGTGAGAATAAAGAGAGTACAAACGGAAAAAATCGAAAGGCATGATCATTTACACCAAAAATCAGGGTAGCAAGTTTCTGAAGCCATAAGAAACCAAGTGGGGCTACCTGGTTAAAATCCAGTGTTTCTGTGGCCAGCTGATAAAAACTTCGTTCAGTGATATTGAAAGCAGAGGCCAATTCGTCAAGCCACATGGACGAGCGACCGAAATAATGAATACCACGCATCACAACTGCCACCAGAAAAATCAAAAAGATCCAGAAATCAACCTTACCTAAATTGCCAGCTCGTTGGTTCATAGAAACAGGCATAGTCTTTATCGACATATTTCTTATCGGGGTTTAATCAATCAACTGCCTTTCCTTTCATTGACACGTAATTTAGGCGGTCTCCATGTTCATTCGTCAATGGCCTCAATTCCACGTCGTTTAAGTTCTTCAAGATGACTGCCATCTGACTTCATTCATTTTCTGAGTATCTTCTCCATAGCCCTTCCCTTTGCGAGTTCATCGATCAATTTATCCATATAACGGATCTTCTGCATCAGTTTGTCTTCAATCTCTTCCACCCTATACCCACAGATCAAACCCGTTATTTTAGAGACATTGGGATGTATTTGCGGCGCCTCTGCAAAGAAGGTTTCGAAATCAGTTCTCTTATCGATATGTTGTTGCAGGGCCTGACCATCATAACCGGTTAGCCAGCAAATAATGGTATCTACCTCTGCTTTGGTGCGTCCTTTCTTCTCCGCCTTATTGATATAGTGCGGATAAACGCTGGCAAAAGACATTCTATATACTCGTGCATTGTCCATTTGCAGATCAATTTATTAATATGAGTCAAGTCAATGATCAGAAAAAACTATTTATCTGTCGGTTCCCATAGTTCTATCTTATTACCCTCAGGATCCATGATATGAATAAACTTACCGTATTCGAATACTTCAATTTTATCCACTATGGTTACACCCTGTTTCTTTAACTCCTCCACTAAAGCCTCCAGGTCATCTACCCTGTAATTGATCATAAACTCTTTTGCAGAAGGCTCAAAATATTTTGTTGTTTCGGAAAATGGGCTCCACTGGGTTTGACCTTTTTTTGTACTGTCCGAACCTTCATACCAATCAAATGTAGCTCCATAGGGGTTAGTGTTCAAACCAAGATGCGCATGATACCATTCCGTTATTTTCTTAGGGTCTTTGCATTTGAAAAAAACGCCGCCAATTCCAGTTACCTTTCCCATTTTTGTTTTTTTATTGGTTTGTTGAGTAATGAATTCATTAAATGCGTAACCCGAGAGAAATGACGCAGAAATAAATAATATGATCAGTAATATTTTTTTCATACCCATCTGTTTTTATGGCTTCCTGGTTATCATTTTTCTTATCAGGGACATTTGCCCCAGGTGGTAATAACTGTGTTCTATAACACCTTCAATGTTCCGCAAATAACTACCATATTTCTCGTCCAGGAAGGGT